>CAMMMH010000039.1 GCA_946497955.1 uncultured Mycoplasmatota bacterium
TCTCTTATAATTTTTTATTTCATTATTTTCGGGAACTTTAAATTTAATTTAGTCGTATTTTAACCTAAATTACGAAAATCCGTAACTAATTTAGTACATTTATATCTTGCTATCTAGAAGTCAATATGATGTTATTTATATAGAGAACATTTAATGGTTGAGTGTTATCTCCGAATATTTTTATTTGGAGGTGATACTATGAGTAAAAAAGACTTTTTAGTTTCAACACTATTATTTATAATAATTTTACTTATTGTATTACTTTTTGTAGTTATCATTATATTAATATAAGACATAAAGCAAAAAGAAAGCACTTAACTAAACAGCATGTTTAATTAGGTGCATACCCTTTTTACAGGAGAAACACTTAACACAAGCGACATTAAATGTTCTCTTTTTTATTGTATGTAAATTCCTTTTACATATTCATAGTATCATAAATATTAACTCTTGTCAAAAAAACATTAAACAAATTTTATATATTTAATGACATCAAGATTAAAAAAATATATAATTAAATTGGAGGTAACATATGAAAGATATAGATTACGAACAAATTAAAAGATTTTATAATGAATATAATAATGATAAAAATAACAAGATAATTGAAAATGCTATGAAAAAAATAGGTATGCAAAGTTTTTGCTTAAATACTGATATTATTAATAGTACTCCAAATGTGTTCAACATAGAATTACCTAATACTAAGATATATGACCAAGAAGATTCTTGGTTATGTTGGCTTTATGCAGGAATAAATTTTATTGAAAATAACGTTGCTACTAATCTTAACATTTTACCTACAGATATAAATTTATCAATAAATTATCTATCTTTTTTTGATAAATTAGAAAAAGCTAATACTTTTTATAACAGAATAATCGAACAAGAAAACTTTGATTTAAAAACTGAAGTAAATAAATATTATATAGAGGATGCTTTTTATGAAGGTGGTCGCTTCACATTTTTTAAAGAACTAGTTAATAAATATGGTATAGTTCCAGAAGATGTAATGCCTAAATCTTTTGATAGTAAAAATTCGGAACAACTAATAAGACTTTATAATGAAAAAATAAAAAAGGATATGTTTAAATTACTAAAATTAAAAGAGAATAACACTTCAAAAGACAAACTTTATCTAAGAAAAGAAGAAATGTTAAAAGAAAATTACAATCTCTTGTCTAAATGCTTAGGTTCTCCTCCCCTATTTTTCACATATGAGTATAAAGATAAAGACGGAAAAATAATTAAATTAGAAAATATAACTCCTATAGAGTTCAATAATAAATATTTATCTATCAACTTAGATGATTTTGTAAGTATTACCAATGTTCCTATGTATAAGACCGAATATAACAAGCTCTATAGAAAAGAATATAATGAAAATATTTATGGTAAATATGTTGAATTTATTAATAAGCCTATAGAAGTATTAAAAGATCTAGCAGTTAGACAATTAAAAGATGGTATGCCAGTTTATTTTGCTTGTAATATTGATAAAATGAGAGATAAAAAATCAGGTATATTAGATTCTAATTTATATAATTATAAAGATGTATTTAATATAGATTTATTAACTAAAGAAGAAGCCTTAAATAGTTTTGATATTTACTATCAACATTTAATGGTAATAACAGGAGTTCATATTGAAGATAATAAACCAATTAGATGGAAAGCTGAAAACAGTTATGGAGATATACTATATAAAGATGGTTATTATATAATGAATGATAATTTCTTTAATAACTTTGTTCTTATGGTAATAATTAATAAAAAATATTTAAGTAAAGAAGACCTAGAATTATTTAATACAAAACCAATAACAATAGACAGATATAATCCATTTTAAAAGACTTATGAACAAAAACATAAGTCTTTTATTTTGCTACTTGGAACAATAAATTGCCTATATAACCATGTTTTTTAAATTATTGTTTTAAAAATCTAATATTAATTTAGACTCTATTAAGTAAATAATTTAGACTCTATTAAGTAAATAATATTGACATTATTGTTTGAAGAACCTATAATAAAAAACGTTTTATAAATATTAATATAAAATATATTTAAGAGGAGGCACAAAATGATTAATAATGAAAAGGAAATTCAAACCTTTATTGCTTATCATGGTGAAGATGTAAATACTGATTTGTTAATGGATGAACTAAAACATAAGTGCTCTGAAAATTATTTAGTAAATAAAAAAGTTTCTAACAAATCAATATTTATAAAAATTATACCTGAAGATGAAAAAACATCAGCGTTTCAAGAACCATATAAATGTTATAAGGGTGTTAATATTTTTGTTGGAGCATATTTTAATGTAAAATTAAATCTAGAAAGACATAATTATTTAGAACAATACATCGATAAAGGTTACTATCCAAATAATCCTATAGTAATAGATACATTGTATAGTACACTAGGGACATACGAATTTGAAATATTAAGCAATTATATGGATTTTTGTTTAGTATTTTGGGATGATAAAGAAGATTCTTTAGTCGCTGCAGTAACAAAAGCAAATAATGACTATACACATTTATATTATGGCTATACAAAAAGAAACCATGAAATGATATTTTCAAATGATAAAAATATATTAAGCAAATTTTGCAGTGAAATTTATGAAATGCAAGAAAATACATATATGATAAACAATAAGTTTTATACATTCGATGGTGAAGAAATTGAAAAAATGTCTACCCAAGCAGCTGAATCACTACCTTATATATCAGATGAACCGACTATAGAACCAATTAATGAAGCTGCTGATACCCCAAATGATGAATTTATAACTGAAGAATCTTATTCTAAAAATAAAGATGATGAAAAAAAAGAATTAACAAACAAGGAAATTGAAAGAGAAGTTTTAAAAGCTATCAAAGAAACAATCAAAAAATATAATATAAATGATAAATTAGAAGATACACTTAATAAAAAATTAGAAGAATATAGAAGTAAAATACAAGTTCCAACTATTAATATTATAAAACTAAATGACACAGTTATTGGACAAACTAAAGCCTCATTTTATCATGAGAAGTTTAATCAAATCTTAAGCCAAGTACAGCTTGATGAACCTATTATGTTAATTGGACCTGCTGGAAGTGGTAAAAATGTGGCAATATCTCAAGTCGCAGAAGCTTTGGGATTACATATGTATTATACAAATAATGCCTCAAATGAATTTAAATTAACGGGCTTCATTGATGCAGGTGGTAATTATCAAGAAACTGAATTTTATAAGGCATTTAAAAATGGTGGAATATTCTTTTTAGATGAAATAGATAACTCAGATCCTTCGTCATTAATTGTAATTAATTCTGCATTAGCAAATGGATATATGGCCTTTCCTCATGAAACAATAGATAGAAATCCAAACTTTAGAATAATAGCAGCTGCTAACACTTGGGGTAAAGGTGCTGACTTAGAATATGTAGGAAGAAATGCCTTAGATGCCGCTACTCTTGATAGGTTTGATAACATTTTCTTTGATTATGATAGAAATTTAGAAAAAGCTCTATACCCAAATAAGCAAATATTAGAATTTATGTGGTCATTTAGAGATGCTGTTTATCAATCTAAAATTCCTCATATAGTTTCGACTCGAGGTATAGGCAAAGTTTACAAAAAAGAGATAAATGGGATACCTGTACAAGATATTTTGACTTCAAACGTTGTTAAAAATCTAAACCAAGATGATGTTAATACAATTATTGGTAATATGCATGATATAGATAAAAGTAATAAATATTATGATGGTATTAAACAATTAAAACTTAGGAGATAAACATATGTATAAGTATTATAAAAAAGATGATTATAATATTATGGAATATAATTTTGATTCTATAACAGAATTTCTTGAATATATAGATAATACACCAATTAATGACGAAGTATATGGCAATAAGACCTTAGAAAGCGAAAAAAATGGCTATGATTTTTTTGAAACAAATTCTTTTGAAGAAGCTGAAAATCTATGCAAATATGGATACCATGAAAACTTTGATAAACTTTTAAATTTGAAAATTCTATTAGAAAAACATTTAAAAATGTCACCAAAAAAGAATAAACAATATAATTATTATGTTGGTTATGCTCCAAATGTAAAAGCTTATCTTGAAGGTAATCCTCTTTCAATGTTTAATAGAGAAAATCCAAAAAGAGAACATATTGATATATATTATAACGCTGCAAATTTATCTGAAGTCTCAACAGAGCAGATTTTCAATCGTGGGGCTATAACTTTAAGTATTGTAGAAATTCTTGAAAATATGAATTTCAGCGTAGGATTAAATATATTTACTATGTCTGAGAGTTCAGGTCAAATACACTATGTTAAATTAAATTTAAAAAGAAGTGGTGAAAGGCTTAATATTCAAAAATTATTTTTTCCGCTTTGTCACCCTTCTTTTTTTAGAAGATTAGTGTTTAGACTAATGGAAGAAACTCCAGATATAACTAGTAATTGGGCTTATAGTTATGGGACTACTTGTGATGATTATACTATTAGGAAGGTAATTAATCTATCTGAAAAAGATATTGTAATTTGTCGTCCAGAAGAAATGGGAGTACATGGATATGATATTATTGATGATGCTAATTCAATGTTTGATTATGTTAATCAATTTACGGATGATAAAATTAATTTTGACCATATAAAGAATGAACAAGAAATAGAAAGAATATTTAAAAAGACTTATAAATAAATATAAGTCTTTTATTTTTGACAGTTAGGGCAAAAGTAAGTTCCTCTTCCTCCTACTTTAGTAACAATAAGTTTCTCTCCACAGGTTGGACATACTCCATCTTTTTTGCCATGAACAGCAAGTTCATTTTGAAATAAACCATGCACTCCTTCTGCAGATGTAAAACTCTTAATTGTAGTACCTCCCATAGTAACAGCTTTATCCAATATCTTCTTCGTATTCTTTATAATAGCATCCGCTTCATCTAAACTAACACTATCTGCTTTCCTCAAAGGATTTATATGAGATGCAAATAAAATCTCATCATCATAGATATTACCAATACCAGTAATAATTGATTGGTCAAGTAAAGCTGTCTTAACGGGCACTTTTTTCTTTCTTAAAGCTTCTAATAAATAACTAGGTGTTAAACTATTATCATAATACTCTAATCCTAAATCAGAAAGAGGCTTTAAATTATAAACTTCATCTTTAGGTAAACATGCCATTTTACCAAACTTTCTAACATCATTAAACCTCATATCAGTATTATCAGTAAAAGTAATAATAACATGTTCATGTTTAGCTTTAGGAACACTAGGGTCTCTAAAGAAAAACTTTCCTTCCATCCTTAAATGACATATTAAAGCTTTAGTAGCAAGAAAGATAACTATCCATTTACCTCTTGTCGTAATAGATTCAATTTTTTCTCCTACTAAATCTTTCTTAAACTTATCTATATCACCAATAATTATATTATCCCAGTAAACATCTACTTTCTTAATAGTTTTACCTATAATAATATGCTCTAATGTCTTACTTACTGTAATTACTTCTGGTTTTTCAGGCATTATTAATCACTTCTTCCTTTTTATCTAGTATATCTCCATTGCTTAAAATAAGTGCATTTACCTTCTTCATTAACAGATATTTGAAATATTCCATCTATTTGTTGTCTAATATTACTTGGCATTAAAGTTCTAGTCATTTGCCAATTAATAATACATAATTCATCAGTGTAAGAAAGTATTTTGTATTGATAATCAATATCTTTTTGGTTATCAGCTACAACATTCCATAAATTTGTAACTTCAATAAAATCTTTGCATGGTGAATCTATTGGATTTTCATAATACTTTACATTTTTATCTAATGTATTAAGAGTTCTTTCCCAATTTAATTCTTTCCAAGAATCCATAAATTCATCCATCCAATCTTGATATCTTTTTTCTAACATTTCTTTAAACCTCCTATTAATTAATTTTTTATAAAACTAGTATAGCATATTACCAGATTTGTGTAACTTTTATTTCAAATTTAACTTATAAAATCTTACTATCTTGCGTTTTTTAATAAAATCTATACAAATTTTCCATATACAAATACCACCTACTTAGCTTCATACCAATCATTACCTGTTTCAATATCTACTTTTAAAGGAACATCTAACTTAATAACATTTTCCATCTTATCTCTAACTAACTCTTTAACTTCCTCTAATTCATCTTTATAAACATTTAAAACAAGTTCATCGTGTACTTGAATAAGTATTTTACTCTTTAATCCTCTTTTAGTCATTTCTCTATGTAAATCTACCATCGCTTTTTTTAATATATCAGCAGCGCTACCTTGAATAGGAGTATTAAGAGCCATTCTCTCTCCGCCACTTCTAACCATATAGTTACTACTCTTTAGCTCATCAATAACTCTTCTTCGGTTCATAATAGTAGTAACATAACCATTCTTATAAGCTTCTTTCTTTTCTTTATCCATATATTCACTAATACCAGGATAAGTCTCTAAGTAGTTATCCATAAACTTCTTAGCACTACCTACATCTATCTTTAAGTCTTCAGATAAACCAAAACTACTAATACCATAAAGAATACCGAAATTAACGGCTTTAGCATTTCTTCTCATATCTTTAGTTACATCTTTAATATCTACTTTAAAGATATCACTAGCAGTCTTGGCATGAATATCTTTATCTTCCTTAAAAGCCTCTATTAAATTAGTCGCTTTAGATAATGAGGCAAAGACTCTTAATTCTATTTGAGAATAATCAGAACTCATAATAATAGAGTTTTCTTCTGGTATAAAAGCTTTTCTAATTAATCTTGTATAATCACTTCTAATAGGAATATTTTGTAAGTTAGGTTCAGTTGATGAAAGCCTTCCTGTTCTAGTTAAACATTGGTTAAAGATAGTATGAACTTTACCATCTTCTTTTATCTTATCTAAAAGACCAACTACATAGTTAGCATATAACTTTGTTAACATTCTATACTCTAATACTTTATTTACAACAGGGTGATATGGACTTACTTTATCTAAGATATCTCTACTAGTAGAGTAACTTGTATCATCTTTTTTTCTTTTTTTTGGATAAGGTAATTCTAACTTTACAAACAATACTTCCCCTAATTGTTTAGGAGAACTAATATTAAAGGTACATCCTGCATCTTTATATATATCTTCTTCCCATTGTTTTATTTTAACTTCTAACTCATCTTTTAACTTTAATAAGTAATCTTTATCTACTCTAATACCCGTTAACTCCATATCAGTAAGAACATAAGCAAGAGGCATCTCTACTTCACTAAATAATTTAGTCTCACCATACTCATCTATTTTAAGTAAGAAATTACTCTTAGTATTATAGATAAAACTACTCTTTAAATTACATTGTCTAATAGTCTCATCTAATTCAACTTTCCTTCTTCTTTTTAAAGTTCCATAAGTATCTTCAAAAGACTTAATCTCTACCTTTAAATCATTCATCAAAGTAGTAATATCATCATTCATTTTATAATCTAAAAGGTAAGATGCAATCATCGCATCATAGTTACAATTATTTAATTTAATACCAAGTTTATTTAGTAAAATATAACACTTCTTAACATCATAAGTAGCCTTAGGACTATCATTTTCAAATAATTCTCTATGATTAATTATATCTTCTCCTTTTATAAAACAAGTCCCACTCTCGTTTGTAAAACTAACGCCAATAATAAAAGATTCATTATAATTATAAGCATTCATCTCAATATAAAAGGAATATTCACTACTACTATCAAAGTCTTTAACATCTACTTCTTTTATTTCTATATTTTTATCACTATCAATATCATTATCTTCTTCTTTACTAATATCTATATTATTAACTTTCTTTAAAAGAGATTTAAACTCTAACTCTTCTAGAATATCTATATATTTAGCTCTATTTAACCCATTATATTTACAATCTTCTAGACTAAATGGAATATCTACATTTCTATAAATAGTTGCAAGGTCATAACTCATATAAGCACTTTCTTTATCATTAATTAACTTCTCTTTAGTCTTAGGAGTTAATTCATCAACATGGGCATACAAATTATCTAACGTCTTATATTTCTCTAATAGATTAATAGCAGTTTTCTCTCCAATACCTTTAACCCCTGGTATATGATCAGACATATCGCCCATTAATGCTTTGAGGTCAATCATATTGATAGGCTCTACTTTATAAAACTCTTTAAATACTTCTCTGTTAAACCTAATAGAACCTTTAGTCTTTAATAGTTTAACATCTACTTCATCACTAATTAATTGAAGTAGGTCTTTATCACTTGAAATAATTGTCGCGATAAACTCATCTTCTTCATCTACTTCTTTTGCAAGAGTACCTATTATATCATCAGCTTCATAATTATCTATTTCAAAATGTTTAATTCCCATTGCATCAAGGACTTCTTTAGCTTTAGGAAATTGTAATCTTAAATCATCTGGCATCTCTTTACGTCCTGCTTTATATTCATCATACTTATCATGTCTAAAGGTCTTCCCTTTATCAAAAGCCACTAAAATATAACTAGGCTTCTCTTCTTCAATAATTTTATTCATCATATTAATAAAGCCATATAACCCATTAGTAGGAAAACCTTTAGAATTTCTCATAATAACTCCACTATAACTAGTAGCATAGTAACTCCTAAATAAAAGATTATTTCCATCAACTAATATTATTTTCTTCATATCTAACCACTCTTTCTTTATTTATTGTACCACACTGCTAGAATTTTTAAAAACTATTTTAAAGATAAAGCAACTGTTGTATTGATTATTTCCTCCTCACTACTCTCTAACTCATTAACTCTATCACACATAAATAAAGTAAGAATAACAGCCATTATATAGATTAGGCTAACTCCTAAAGCAGTTTTGAAAATATTTTTTAAATTTAACATAACTATCACTCCTTCTTTCTGATACCATTTTATATCGAACAGATGTTTATGTCAATATATTTTCGAAGATTTGTTTGACATTTTACACTCGTTATGCTAAACTATAAACAAATAAAGGAAGGAAGTGTGTAAAGTGGAAAAATTAACTGATAGACAATATGATATATTACAAATAATTAAAAAACTAATTGCAAAAAATGGTTATCCGCCTACTGTAAGAGAAATAGGAGATGAAGCGAAATTATCTAGTCCTGCAACTATTCATTTTCATATTAAACAACTAGTTAAAAAGGGATATATTAAGAAAGGTGCAGGGACTAATAGAACTATTGAAGTATTAGTTGATAATGAGTATTTAGATAACGAGGATGATGTTGTAAAAGTACCACTACTTGGTAAAGTAACAGCAGGTACACCTATTGAAGCGATAGAACGTCCTGATGAGACATTTGCCTTACCTACAGAACTTTTTGGTAATAAAAAAGAAATATTTACTTTAAAAGTTAGTGGTGAATCTATGATTAATGTAGGTATATACGATGGAGATATCTTAATAGTTGAAAGACAAAGTACTGCTAGAAATGGTGAGACTGTAGTTGCAATGAACAATAATAATGAAGCGACTGTTAAAACATTTTATAAAGAAAATGGGCATTTTAGATTACAACCAGAAAATGATACAATGGATCCAATAATACTAGATGAAGTTACAATACTAGGTAAAGTTGTAGGACTATATAGAAAATTTTAAAACGAGGCTAATTAATTTTAGTCTCGTTTTAAATAATATTTCTTTACTAAAGTATTATTCTTTTCAATATATTTATCAAGAAAATTCTGTTCATTTAGATGTTCTATTATTTCATCAAAATTGTTCTCTAGATATCTAAAATCATCTTTATTAAAGTGTTGAAGATTTTCTTGTTCTAAGAATAATGCTAAATTTATATCATCTGCATAGCGTCTTAGAGGAGCTCCTGCTCTTAAATAAGGTGTGTCAGCTGAAGGTATTTTTGTATAAGAACCTTTTTCATAAAACATACCAAATTCTAATTGTTCAGCAAGATAATAATTAACTAATATTGATGGAAATGCTATCATATCACTGACTCTTCCTTCTTTTAACCATTGAAAATTTTTCTTGGTACTAGCAGTCGCTACTACCTTGGTTAATTCCTGTAATAAGCAAATAGACTTATCTATTGATGTTAGAGGCCTTTTTTGGTCTAGAATACTTAAAGCTTCTTTCTTAAAAACATTATAATCAACTATTACCTTATTTCTACTAACTTCACAATCTTCTAAAGTACCATCACTATTAAAAATAAACTGAAAACATATTGCGTTTTTTTGCTTTACTCCTTTATTACACTGTAGCATACTTAAATAATCATGAGAAAGATTCTCAGGTAACATATCACAATTAATATTTTTATTTCCTTTTCTGATATAAAAACTTGTTCCTTGTTTATAAGCGTTTATACTAAGTTCTCTATTTTTACCTAAAAATGATGGTGTATCAGTAACATAAACATTGAATAAATATATATCATTTTCTTTTCTTATAGAAAAAGCACTATCTAAATCAGGTGATATACTGTCATCTAGAGTTATTATTGGAGCTTTTTTCTTAAATAATGGTAAATCATCATCGTTATAGTTAAGAGGTTGAACAAAGGATTTACCAATTTCTAAATTTATTTCTCTATTAATTATTTTATTAGTTATATTGTTTATAGGAGTAGAATTTATTATTTTTTCCATTGTTCCTAAAATTTCTATAAGTTCTGTATACAATTTATTATTTTCATTATTTGTATTATTTTTAATTATGTCTAAATACATTTTCATTGTAATAATAATATTCTTAACTGTTTTTGTATCTAAAGATGCCATACTCAATATATTTAATAATTCTAAAAATCTATCTTTTAAAATAGGTGTTATATCTATTTCACTTTTATCAGAAATATATATTTCCTCTAATATTTCTTCTACTCTATTTCTACCTATAATATTAAAAGTATTATCAAACCATTTTTCATCGTTAATATATTTCTTGACGATTTCTATTGTTTTTTTATTGAAAGTAAAAATATTTAAAGCTTTTCTTATTAGTTTTTTAAAAATAAATTCACACTCTTTATTATTAAACAAGTAAGTAAATAAGAGTATATCATTTTCAGTAATAGTATCTTTTTGATAAAGGCTACATACATAACTAAAGTAATCCTCATTATGTTTTTCTTTTAATAATATTAACTCTAAATTACTTTTAAGTTTATTAATACCATTTCTCCATTTAATATCATTTCTATTTTCTTCTAATAAACTATTTATCTCATTTAAATACAAAATTTTGTCTTTATAAAACTCTAAACCATTATTTAACATAAACTCTAAATAATCATTAAGTGCTGAATAATTACTTAGCAGATATTGTAAATCAGTATATTTACTTAAATTTATTTTTATTTTCATGAAATAACCCCCATTAATTATAATTATATTAATTTTCTTATTATATAACTTGCTATTAAAAGTCCAGCACTACTAGGCACAAAAGCATTAGACCCTATAACAAATTTATCTTTAACTTTAAGAGGTAATTCAGTAGAAGTACAGACTATTATTTTTTTCTGAATACTTTTATCAAATTTACTCCTCATAACTCTTGCTAGTGGATCATTATAAGTTTTATCTAACTTAGTAATAGTTAATTTACTAAGATCTAATCTATTACCAGTACCCATAGAACTAATAAAGTCTACATTATGTTCTAGACAATAATTAATAATAGATGTCTTTGCTCTCACATCATCAACAGCATCTACTACAAAATCTATTTTAGTATTAAAAATATCTTTAATGTTATCATTATCTATTCTCAAGTTATAAGTAATAACATTACAATACTCATTAATACCCTCTATTCTTTCTTTAAAGCAATTTACTTTATACTTATCAATATTACTATTAACAGCGATTATCTGCCTATTAAAATTAGTAATATCGACTTTATCATAATCTACTAGTATCAAATTACCAATACCACTTCTTGCAAGGGCTTCTACAACATATCCCCCTACTCCTCCTAAACCGATAACTAGAATAGTAGATTTTTTTAACTTTTCTAAAGAAAAAGAACCAATTAAGTTCTCTAATCTAGTAAACTTCATAATTAAGCAACCTTACTATTAGAATTTAATTTTTTAATAAGTATTTTTTGTTGTTCTTCAGATAATACTGGCCACTCTAAATTCCTTCCATTTACTAAGTTATTTAAAGTAGCAAGATACATATAACTATCATAATTATTAATAGCAATATCTTTATAGTTTGTTAGGAATCTATTTATCTTACTAGAATCACTAAAGAAAGCATTAACTGTATTTAGTTCCTCAGTTAATAAAACATCACTATTTTTACTATTCTCATAATCCAAAGTATTAAAGAAATCTAATATTTCTAGTTGTTTTTTACATCCAGCATTCATTAAACTATTTCTTATATATAATGGATTATGATTGTTGTTTTTTATAGCTGCAAGTCTTTCATAAAATTCTCCATTAAATAATTCATCAAAACCAATATTAGCAAGTGATATATTTGTTTTCTTTATTTTATCTGGACTACTAAGTCTAATATTATTTACAAGTGTACCATAAATATAATCATTTACTTCATTAGGTTTATATGATGGAGCAGGAATGATATAAGTATCATAGAAATCTCTATCTTTATATTTTCTAGTATTTACTTCAATATAATTAGCATTCTCACTTCCATAATTAATATTCCTTCTAATAAAATCTGTAATAGCTTTAGGATCTGTAATATGTTTCTTACTATCTTCATAGGCTCTAAGATGAGTTTTACCAATAACGATATCACTTTCTTTTACATCTTTTGCCCCTGAATCTAACATATCTTTTTTTACCTCTAAATCTTTAAAGTTAATAGTAACTTTTAATATTACATCATTTATCATTAACGGTAAACTTATCATATATATCACTGCCTTTCTCATAGGAAGAGTATTATATCATATTTTTTTCTTTTTTGCAAGTATTGCACATTTAAAAAAAGTATGCTAAAATTTATTAGTAACTTGTTATGGCCTGTTGGTGAAGTGGTTTAACACGCGCGCCTCTCAAGCTCGTATTCACGGGTTCAAACCCCGTACAGGCTACCATTTTAGATATTGAAGCAACCATTTTTGGTTGTTTTTATTATATTTAAGAGGTGCTAACAGCTAGAAATAATTAAAAAATTTGTAAAACGGTTACCACGAAATATACGAATTTCTATTTTTGACTACAACGAAAAAATCAAATCTAGCGCTTAGCACCAAATTTGATTTTTTTACTGTCCAAAAGGAAATTATGGGACCTCTCTAAGACCAAGTGAGAGATTAGTCTCGTTGATCTTTTACAATAATGATTTTTACATTATGTAACAAATCATTTAAGACATATCCCACAAGAATCAATGTAAGGTATAACCTAATACATTCCTCCTTCCTTTTAGACAAAAATATTATATACGATAGTATACTAAAAAAGCAAGCAATAAAATTCCATTATCCTAACAAAAAACCAAGGCTCAGTTTATTTTAAAGCCTTGGTTTAATTATTTATTCTATATTAAATAGAAAGATCTGCAGTTTCCATTAAGGTTGCCAATAGTTGCATCATCCATTCGCCTAACTGTGTTTGCTGCTCTTCTGTTAAATCATCTTCCTTTATGGCGTTAGTCACATTTTCGTTGATGTCTACCATTTCTATTTGTTCGTAAGTTGCCTTAGCTCCTACATCTAATAAAGTAGCACCACTACCAGTTATTTTCAATTGTAGATTAACCGTACCAG
>CAMMMH010000040.1 GCA_946497955.1 uncultured Mycoplasmatota bacterium
AGTTGATGAAATATATCATTAACTACTATTTACCTACAAAATTTTTTTACACCCCAGCTTTAAATAAGTAATTGCTATACTTTAAATAATATTATATAATAATTATACTAGGAAGTGATAAATGTGAAGAATTTTATTAAAAATAATAAGGTTACCGTAGTTGCTTTTATTATCTGTGTAATCTTTGTAGTTTTAGTTTTTGCTATCAAATTAACCTTCTTTCCAAATGAAGGAACTGCTATCTATGGAGATAGACTTGATGGTATAGAAAAAGTAGAAATAACAGATAAACAACAAAAGGGTATTATTAAATCTTTAGAAGATAAAGATGAAGTAAAAAGTGCTGATACTGATATAAAGGGACGTACTTTAAATGTTCTTATTACTGTTAATGATGATGTAGAACTAGACCCTGCTAAAGCTTTAACTTCATCTGTTATTGATAATCTAAAAAAAGACCAAACATCATTTTATGATATTCAAGTATTTATAAGTAAAGATAATGATGATACAAGATTTCCTATTATAGGATACAAACATCAAGATAAAGATGAATTTTCATGGACTAAAGATAGATAGGAGGAATTATGAAGAAAAAATTACTAATCATTCTTCCTCTTTTAGTTGTAGTAATTGTATTTGTAGGTGTCTTTTTCTATTATAATAGAGAAGATGCTAAAACTTCTTTAACTGTCAATGAAAAGAAATGGGCCCTAGAAAACAGTACAACAATGATTGATATTAATGTTATCAATGATTATCCCTTATATGGTCTTAATGGGGAAGGAGTATTCTTTAATTTCTTAGATGATTTTGAGAAAAATGTTGGTTTAGAATTCAACAAAATAGCTTATTCTAAAAATGATGACTTAGAAAAAAATAAAGCTTATAGTTTTAGAATCTTAAATAATGAAGATGAATTATCTAATAATGATTTATTAATTGCCACAGATGGTTATATCGCTATTGGTAAAGAATATAGAAGAATTAATAGAGTAAGTGATATGTCTAATATTACCTTTGGTGTTTTTAATTCTGATGTAGCCGAGATTAGTTATTATTTAAAAACAGGAACTAATCTTGCCTTTAAATCATATGACACAATAGATGAGTTATTTCAAGCTTTAGATAATGATGAAGTGGGTATGATTATAATACCTAATATAATGTACTTAGATAAGACTATTGAAAATAATAGTTACTATATAAACTATTACTTTACAGAAATGTCTAAAAAAATAGTTTTAACTTTAAGTAGTGATAAATCTAATGCTAGACTTAATACAATTATTAGAAAATACTTTGAAAAG
The DNA here is from genome assembly GCA_946497955.1 of uncultured Mycoplasmatota bacterium. GTDB lineage: Bacteria > Bacillota_I > Bacilli_A > RF39 > UBA660 > Onthousia. The sequence goes on from CAMMMH010000040.1 coordinate 1,311, forward strand.
TGGAAAACTGATAATTATGTAGATGAATATAATGACGTTTATTTTAATTACTATATAACAGAGAATAATGTAAGTTCTAAAGACTCTACAGATTTAGTTAAGAAAAACTATGTTTATGGTTATGTAGAAAACTATCCATATGAAGTTGATGTAGATGGAGATGTCTCTGGTATCGCTGGAGAATACTTAAAAAGAATGAGTCGTCTTACTGATATAAGTTTCTCTTATAAGAAATATGGAAGTATTGAAGCTTTAAGAAAAGCGATAGAAAAAGGCGATGTAGATATTTACTTTGATTATTATAATTTTAATAATGTTAATGATGATTATAAAGAGACTATTTCAACATTCATAGAAGATTATGTTGTATTAGGTAGAAGAAGTGATAATCATGTTGTTAATTCTTTTGAAAGCTTAAAAGATGAAAAAATTGCCATGTTAGATAATACTTCTTTATATAATTACTTTGAAAATAATAGTAGAAGTGATATAACAACCTATGATAATAACAATGATTTAGTTAAAAATGCTAATGATAAGATGTTAGTAGTAGATAAAGAAGTCTATAATCTTTATAAGAATACAACTTTTGAAGATTATGATGTCTTATATCAAGATACGATGATGAATGATTATAAGTTTATGGTTAAGAATAATAACAATACATTCTATAACTTATTTAACTATATCATTACAACTAATTCTTATTATAACTATAGGAATAATGGACTAGCCGATATTAGTAGGTCTATAGTTGAAAGAAGTAGTTTTATGGGCTTATTCTTAATTATCTTAATAATAGTTTCTGTTCCTTTAATCGCTTTAGCATTCCTTTATCTATACTTTAAACGTAGACATAAGATAAAGAAAGTTAAGAAGGAAGATAGACATAAATATACAGACCTTTTAACATCATTAAAGAATAGGAACTACTTAAATAAGAAAGCTCCAGACTGGGAAGCTAGTAAAGTGTTCCCACAAGCCGTAGTTATAATTGACTTAAATAATGTTAAATATGTTAATGATAACTATGGTCATGAAGAAGGAGATAAATTAATTGTAACTGCAGCATCAACACTCGTTAATACGCAGTTAGAAAACAGTGAAATAATTAGAACAGATGGTAATGAATTTTTAGTTTACTTAGTAGGTTATAGTGAAAGACAAGTAGAGACATATGCTAAAAAACTAGAAAAAGAAATGAAGAGTTTACCACATGACTTTGGAGCAAGTGTTGGTTACAGTATGATCGAAGATGACATTAAAACACTAGATGATGCCATTAATGAAGCAACACTTGAAATGATGACGAAAAAGCAAGGATTAAAGTAGGAGAGAATAATGAAAAAAAGTAGGAAAATGAAAATATTTTTAAGAAAAGTTATTTCAATAATTAAACTACCAGAAATGAGAATTCTTCCCGGTCAGCTTGCTTTTTTTCTTGTTATTTCAATTATCCCTTTAATCGCTTTAGTAGGAGCCATTGGTAGTGAATTTAATTTACCTTCTACAAGTATTAAAGAAATATTAGAGTCTTTTGTGCCTAGTGGAGTTATTAATTATTTAATTCCAACTGGAAATAACAGCAACATAGTAAACTTTAATATGATAATATTCTTTTTCGCTGCTTTTATCCTAGCAAGTAATGGTACATATTCAATAATTAATACCTCTAATGAAATATATAAAGTGAAAGATAGTAGTGAGCTTAAAAGAAGAGCAAAAGCTGTGCTTATGACTTTGATATTAGTAGTACTATTTCTATTCTTGATATTAGTACCAGCTTTTGGAGATGTCTTGATAAAGATAATAACTACTTCTATTCATAGTGATAGTTTAACGGGTTTAGTTGAAAATACTTATAGAATTTTAGAATATCCTATTTCATTATTCTTAATATATTATAATTTAAAACTACTATATACAATTGCCCCAGATACAAAGATAAGTAGTAGAAGTACAATACCAGGAGCTTTGTTTACAACAATTATGTGGTTGATAAGTTCTAAGATATATGCCTTTTATGTAGATTATTTTGCCAACTATAACGTCTTTTATGGAGCGATGTCTAATATTTTAGTACTATTAATCTGGGTCTATATCCTAGCTTATATCTTTACCCTTGGTATGTGTTTTAATGCTACAGGAGTAATACAAGAGACATTAAGACTTAATAAAAATGATATAGAAGAAGCTTTAAAGAAGGACAAGTGATTGTCTTTTCTTTTTTCTTCTGATATTATAGTAATCAAAAAGAAGATAATAAATTATGAAAGTAATAGAAATAATCAAAAGAAGTATTAAAAAACTTTTGAAAGTTTGATATTTAGAAATAAAAAGTTGAAAGATGGTAATGATAATGCAAAATGATATTATTAAAGAAATATTAAAAAAATGTGATATTAGCTATTCTAGCTTAACTAAATCAAAATCAGGATTTACTAATAATGTGTATTTTATAGATAATTGTTATGTTATTAAGTTTTCTAATGATGAAAATATAAAAGAAAAATTGGAAAAAGAAATAACAATATATAAAAATTTGGATTTATCTTATATTCCAAAATATATAGCCAGTGGAAACTATAATGATTACAAATATCTAATAATTACAAAAATAAATGGTAAAAGTCTATATTCAATATGGCATACTTTATCAGAAAAAGAAAGAACAAATATAATTATTGAAATTGCTAAAATAATAAAATCATTTCATCAAATAAATGGAGATTTTTTAACAGGCTACAACGCTACTTCTTTTAGAAAACATATAAAAAACGAACTATTAAAAATAATAGAAAAATTACAAAAGTTAAATTTAAATGTAAAATGTTTGCAAGATATATTAAACAAGTCTTTTGATAAATTATTTTGTGATATTAAAATTGGATTAGTTTATAACGATTTACATTTTGATAATTTTATATATGATGGAGAAAAAGTTTATTTAATAGATTTTGATAGAACAATTATTACATCACTTGATTATGATATGATGATTTTTAAAACCATGTGTGAAAATCCTAGCAAGTTTGCTAATGAAGAAGATGAAGATAATATTATTGATAGCGAATATAAAAACATTTATCAAATATTTAGAGCAAACTATAAAGAATTATTTGCCAATAAGTTCACAGATGATAGAATATTTATTTATCAATTTATATACTTAATTAATCAAGCCATTGAATGTAAAGATATAAAATTGGTTAAACAAGAATTACAAAAATTTAATTTATATTTTATGAAAAGTTAGTATATTTACATTAGTGTTATTATTACGAAAATTCTTAACTTTTTTATTACTTTTTCTCTTGTGTTATTTGCACCTTAAAATAGAAGAATCCACCTAACTCAAGCGATGTTTAGGTGGTTCTAATAAAAAACAATTAATTAGAGGCACACTCAACACAGCAATATTAAGTGTTCCTTTTATAGTGTATGAAATTTTTTCTTACATATACATCTTATCACATAAGTAACTTTTATGCAAGTACTTAGATGATTTTATACTAATTATTATCACTTTCTAAATATCTTACATAATATTCATCAAAGGTTAGGTTACTAGCCTTTATTTTTTGTGCAAGTTCTACACCTACATAGCGATAATGCCAAGCTTCAAAACTATAAGTAGTAATATCTTCTTTATCTTTAGGATATCTTAAGATAAATCCATAGTTATGAGCATTTTCTAACATCCAGTTATATTCATTAGTATTCTCAAAATTATTAAAGTCATCAAATGCTCTTGTTATATCAACAACTAATCCTGTTTGATGTTCAGAATATCCTGGTCTAGCAGAGTAGGTATCAGCATTTTCTACACCATCATTTTTAACATAATTATTATATAAGTTTTCTTGATATGAATAAGACCTATAAGCAGAGATTACTCTAATATTCATACCATCATTTTTGGCATCACTTATTAATCTTTCAATATTATCTTTCGCTTCCTTAACTAGATAAATGCCACTTTTAGCATAACTATTATCAAGTAGTTCCAGATTTTCTGGAATATAATTGCTATCTAAGTAATTAAACTTATTAACAAGTAAGTAGTTAGTATTTAAATTAGTAGAAGGCCTAGTATCAGTATATATTTCTTTATCTAAATTTAAATTAACTTTTGTAACGATATCTTCTATAGAAAGATTAGGATTATTAGTTTCGTAAGATTTATATCTGTCAAGATTTTCTTCCTTATAATAAGATAACTTGCTAAATTCATTATCTTCTTTTTCTTTAACTTTTTCTGTAGATTCATTATCTTTAACATTATCAATATCTTTATCTTTACTATTAGTATTAAATAAGAAAACCATAAGAATAATAAAGATAACAACAATAATACTACTTAAAATAATAATAATCTTTTTCATTAACAACACCTTACTTAATTTTATTACATTTAACCTTTATTAATACCATGATATCATATATATAATAAATTTTATATAACAAAAAAAGTACAAAATGTACGAAAAAAAGTATAAAATATGTACTTTTTGTACGAAAAATGGTAAAATTGAAGTAGGAGATGATATTATGTATAGAAAAATTGAGAACGATTTATTAGAGTGGAAAAAAGATTTTAAAATGCCACTTATGTTAATTGGAGCGAGACAGACAGGTAAAACATATATACTTGAAGAATTTTGTAAAACAAATTTTGAAAATTATATTTATATTAATTTAGAAAAAGAAGAAGATATAAGAGAAATATTTGATGCAACACTTGATCCGGAAAAAATTATAGAGAAAATACAAATATTAAGAAAAGTTAATTTTAATCCAGACAGTACAATTATTTTTTTAGATGAAATACAAACTAGTGAAAGAGCGATAACTTCTTTGAAATACTTTTGCGAAAGTAATAAACCATATAAAATAGTTACAGCAGGTTCTTTACTTGGTGTTAAAATTAATAGATTTAAGTCATCCTTTCCAGTGGGTAAAGTAGTTACTAAATATTTATTTCCAATGGATTTTGAAGAATATTTAATGGCTCTTGGTGAAGATAAGTTAATAGAAGAAATCAGAAAACATTATAATAGTAATGAAAAAGTACTTGATTCTATTCATGAAAAAGCTCTTGATTTATATAAAAAATATTTAATACTTGGTGGTATGCCTAAAGTAATAGAAAATTTTATAGAAAATGATTTGAATATTGCTAATGTTGATTTTGAATTACAAGACTATATTATTACAAATTATCTTGCCGATATGAATAAATATACTGATAATACAGAGGGTATTAAAAATAGTAAAATATATAATGCTATACCTAAAGAATTAGCAAGAGAAAATAATAATTTTAAATATAGTATAGTTGATAAAGATGCTAGAAAAATAAGATATGAGAGTAGCCTAGATTGGTTGCTTGCAAGTAATATGATTTTAAAATGTGAATTAACTGAGAAAAATGAATCTCCATTAAAAGCATTTGTTAATAATGATAAATTTAAAATATATTTAAGTGATACAGGTTTGTTAAGGTCTTTATCTAATATAGATTATACTGAAATATTATTAGATAAAAATGAGATGTATAAAGGGGTATTAACAGAAAACTATGTTGCATGTGAATTATATACTAAGTTTAGAGAACTTTATTATTATACTTTTAGTAAATATGAAATAGACTTTTTAATAAAGATAGATGGTGATATTATTCCAATAGAAGTAAAAAGTGGAAGAAGAACAAATAGTAAAAGTTTAAATGAATATATTAAAAAATATAATCCTAAATATAGTATTAGAATTTCAACTAAGAATTTTGGTTTTGAAAATAATATAAAATCTATACCTTTATATGCAGTATTTTGTATTAATGAATAATTAGATAATCATATTTAAAGAAAGATAGCATAGCTTTTATTAGGAGTTGATTTAATGAAAAAGGTAATTCTATTACTTATGTTATCTATTCTTTTAATACCATGTTATGTAAAAGCAGAAGAAGTTGATAATAAAGAGGAAAACATTGCAGAAATAGATGAATCTACTACTAATGAGGAGTCTAATAATAAAGAAGATAATACTACTGATAAAGAAAATGACACTCTAAATGATGAGAATACTACTACTGAAAATACTGATACGAATAAAGAAAATACAAATAATGATAATACAACTGATACCTCACTTATACCTAATGCTATTGCCGGTGTTTTAATGGATGCTACTACAGGAGAGATAATCTTTGAAAAAAATAAAGATGAACAAGTAGCAGTTGCATCTATGACTAAAATGGTCGCTCAGATTATTATATTGGAACAAATTGAAGCGGGCAAAATTAAATGGAATGATATAGTTACAGCTAGTGCTAATGCATCAGGTATGGGAGGAAGTCAAATTTATTTAACAACAGGAGAAGAAATGACTGTTGAAGATATGATGAAAGGTATATCGATGGCAAGTGCTAATGATGTTGTAGTAGTCAAAAAGCAGTTGCAAGTTATAAGAGAAGAAATAACAATATAACTACTTTAAAACCTTATATTTTAAAGTATTATTATAAATTGTATATGTGAGTCAAAATGTTGACTCTTTTTGTTTGGAGGTAAATTATAGGATTATTCTCTGCTGAATATTAAAAAACTTCTTTTCTTAATATAAATATTATTTATAGTATATAAAGATTTAGGATATTTATTAAATTATCTATTAAGATTATAATTAAAAATGAGGTGATACAATGCCTAAATTAATAGATTTACATATTCATTCTCAATTTTCTGATGGACAATTTGATATAAAGCAATTAGTCAAGTTAAGTAGAACAAATGGTGTTGGGTTAATATCAATAACAGATCATGATGACATAAAGTCAGCATTAGAATTGAAAAATAACTCTGATATAAAAGGAATTGAATATGTTAATGGAGTTGAATTATCTTCGTATATAAAATTGAATGAAAAAATTATTAGATTACATATTTTAGGGTATGGTTATGATGAAGAAAACGAAGAATTAAAAAGCAGATTGTTAGAAAAAAGAAATTTGAGAACTTATGTCAATAAAGAATATTTAGTCAAGTTAATACATGAATTTCCCTATTTAAGCAATGATCTTTTAGAGAAAATTCAATGCGATAAATATATAAGATTATCACGATTAATAGAAGCATACTTAAATAACGAAGAATTATCAAATGACCAATTAAATGATGTTAAGAAATATTTGGACAGTAATCGTCCGATATACCAAGGCTATGAATTTGATGCTTTAGAGTCCTTACAAATAATAAGAAATGCTAATGGATATCCAATATTAGCACATCCTTATCAATATAGATTGAATGTAAAAGAGGAAATTGCTCTGCTTAAACTATTAAAAGAAAATGGACTTATTGGTTTAGAAAAATATCATTCAGGTGATACTCCGAATGGAATGCTTTTACAAGAAATGATGTGTAATAAATTTAATTTAGAATGGACTTTAGGGAGCGATTTTCATGAAGAACATGATGATTTTGGAAATCAAATAGGTTATGGTAAGAATAATAATTTATGTAAGAACTCTTGCTCATTAATTAAAACATTACGTAGAGATGGAAAGGTGTTAAAAAGATAAAATGACAAGAAACGAAGAAAAAGCGAATGTTCTAGCCGAACATTTAGGAATTAAAAACGGAATAATTGTTAACTCAGGTACAATAGCATTGCTTTCTGCACTAAAAGTCGCAAATATAAAACCTGGAGATAATGTATTAATAAATGGTTATTGTTGTTATTCTTTGTTTGAGGCAATAATGAATGTTGGAGCAAATCCGGTTTTTGTCATACCAAAAGATTTTTATAATATTTCAGTAGATGAGATTAGAAAAGTACTTAATGAAAATGAAATAAAATGTTTTATAGCTACACATCAATATGGTATTGTACAAGATATTAAAGCAATAAAAGAAGAATTTCCTGAACTTATAATTATAGAAGATATTGCTCAAGCATGGAATATACAAGAAAACGAATTAGGAATAGGAAAATATAGTGATTATGTAGTTACCTCTTTTGGAATATCTAAAGCATTATCATATGGTCAAGCAGGTGCTATTTTTTCTAATAAAGATATTAGACAGTATTTTGATTTTCATGATAAGGAGAGTAGAAATAGTTTGAGATTTTTATTACCTTATGTTTTGTATGACTGTGATAATGTTAATACAGAACAATTAGTAATTACTGCTAACAATACAGTAGAGAAGCAGAGAACAATTGCTAGGTTATTAACAGGGTATTTTGATAGCAATGAAAAATATATCATTTATAAAGATAAAGATTCACAAGTATCTTCTTGGCATAAATTTCCAGTAATAATAACTAATCCTAATTATGTAAATGAGTTTGAAAGAATAATGCAAGATAATGGGATATTATTTCAATGGCAAAATGAAAAAGAGGTATGGGAACTGGATATGGTAAAAAGTTATAATCCTAAAATTATTGAATTTGGAGAAAAGCCAATTTATGCCTTAATTAGAACAAAACAAAATGATGTAGAAAAAGTAAAATCTTTAGTAAGGAGTAGATAAAATGAGTTATATAAATCCAAATGAATATGGTAGTTTATATTTTGATAATAAGGAAGAAAATGCTGTATTAAATGTTTTAAAAAATGAAAAAATATTCAGATATGCAAGTGATAAAGTTTCTACAACAGATAAATTTGAAAAAATGTTAAAGAAAAAGGTAAATTGTAAATATGCTTTGGGTGTTACTAATGGTACATCTGGTTTGATAACTGCTTTGATAGGATGTAATGTTAAAGCAGGGGACAGGGTGCTAGTTAGTTCATATACATTTTTAGCGACTGCATTAGCGGTTAAATGTTTAGAAGCGATACCAGTTCCGTTAAATATTGATTTGCAAAATGGCTTCGATTTACAAGATTTAGAAGAGGAATTAAAAAAAGGGTGTAAAGCAGTAATTGTTGTTCAATTACAAGGTCGTTGTTTTGATTTGTCTAAAGTGAAATGTCTTTTAGAAAAATATAATGTAAAATTAATAGAAGATAGTTGTCAAGCATTTGGAGCAAAAATTAAGGATGAATGTGCTGGAACTATTGGAGATGTAGGGGTATATAGTTTTCAACAATTTAAACAAATTTCTTGTGGTGAAGGTGGAGCAGTTGTAACTAGCAATAAAACAATATATCAAAAAATGAGAAATTATACGGATATGGGAGCAGAACGTAATTTATTCCCAAATTGGAATGGTAATGATGTTTTATTTGGACAGAATTATAGAATAAATAATATTATGGCTGCAATATTGTGTGAACAGTTAAAAAAAGTAGATGATATTATTTTAAAGCAGCAAAAATCTCGTAATTATATATTAAGTAAAGTTAAACTAAATAATTTAATAAATAGTGTTGATCCAAATGGGGATACAGGAATGAATATTTTATTATTATTGAATTCTAAAGAAGAATTTAATAACGTTAAAGAAATAGGAGATAAACAAAATATTGAGGTAAGAAGAATGTGGAATGGTTTATATTTTGAAAATGAATTATTTAAAAGAAATAAATTAACAGATGTTGATTTAAAAAATAATTCATGTAGTAAATCAAAAGAATTAGTTGATAGATTAGCAGTAATATCAATTCCACCTATACTAAATAAAGAAGATTGTAATAAAATAATTGATTTCTTAAATGAAATAAAGTTTGGTAGTGATAATAATGCAATTTAACGGATTAGATTTAAAAATTATTTCTTCAGAAGAATATGAAGAAGATTTAAAAAATATAAATGATATACCTGTTTGGATTGATCCTATTTCAATTAGAATTTATGAGAATAAAGAAATAATAAAAATATTATTAGATAATGAACCATTAGCTTATTATGTTGTACCTTTTTATTATAAAGATGGCAAAAAATGGGCAGAACGTAAATATAGATATTTTGCTTATTTATCTCCTTATTTCGTAAAAAAATGTCCTAACAAAAAAAGAAAAGAAGCAATATACTTAATTTTTAATTATATTTTTTCTAATTATGATTATATGTATATGCCATTACACCCATCATTTACAGAGATATCAGCAATACAAGGAATGGGAGCATTTATGGAAAACAGACATACTCATGTTTTGAGAAATGTTATGAATTTAGATGAGTTAGATAGTAAATTAAGAAATAATATAAAAAGTGCATCTAAAAAATTAAAAATTACTATAGATTATGATCCAGCAAAGTTTGATTTTGATATAGCAATTCATGGAACTAAAGAAGAACAAGAATGTCGTAAAAAAAATGCTTTAAATTTATTAAAAAATCATAAAGCGATAATTTTTACTGGCTATTATGAAGGAAAAGCTATTATTGGAAACATGGTTACTTTTGATAGTGAATGGGTATATGGCTTACATGCTTGGCAAGTAGATAAAGTACCACGAGGTAGTGGTCCTTATATAATATATTCTATTTCTAAATGGGCATTTGAGGAAAAAGGACTTAAATATTTTGATTTTGAAGGATCAGTTATGCAGTCAATAGATAATTATTTTTGCAATTTTAATGCAGAACAAATAATTTATCCATATATTCATTTTGGAAAAACAAAAAAAGAGTTAGATGAATTAATAGAAAACTCTAGGAATATTGATGGGAGGTTATTCAAATGAAAAGAAATATAATTATTGGAACAAATAATTTTGGATTAGGACCAGTTGGTAAGGTTTCTTCTATCGTTACAGGCTTATCTGATGAATATAGCTTTTTTGCTTGTGGAAATGAATTTGATTTGAATATATTTAAAGATGGTACGTTTAAAGATACGTTGTTTTCAAAAGATAAAGAAAAAATTGCTAATTTTATAAAAAAACACAAGATAAATTATACTATTGTTGTTTTAGATGTTGAGTTAGCTACTATTTTAATGGATTTGAATGTAAAAGTTATATTTGTCGATAGTTTACCATTTATGTGGACTCAAGCTGATATTGATGAAGGATTATTACCACTAGATGCAACTGTATATTGTGCGCAAAAGTGTTGTAATTTAACAGAGGCTTCTAAAAAAGTATTAGCTCAAGTAAAAAATTTAAAATGGATTAATCCAATTCAAAGTAAATTTGAAAAAAAATATAGACCATATAAAGAAGAGTATATTCATATAAACGTTGGGGGATTACATTCTCCCATAGGAAATGGAGAGTCTTACATCAAGACAGTAATCATACCACTTTTAAAGATTTTTAAATCTGAAAAAATAATTATTACCTGTGGCACTACTGCTAAAATAAGCATATTAAATGAATTAAAAAATGAAGGCATAGATAGTAGAAATATTAAAGTAGAAACATTACAACAAAAAGATTTTATTTCATCAATAAATAATGCAAAATTATTTTTAACATCGCCAGGATTAACTACAATATATGAAACTGAATCATTGCATAAACCAACTATTATTTTACCACCACAGAATTTAAGCCAATTTTACAATATAGAATATGCTAAAAAAATATTAGATGAATATAAAACAATTAATTGGGATACGCAAAAACTTAATTTAGATTATTTACAAAGTATTTTACCCAAAGGAGAAACTTATGTTGTAGATAAAATATATGAGTTTATAACTGAATTAGTTAACTCCAATTTTGAAAATGAATTTAAAGAGAGATTCAATCTTCTTTTAAAGCAAGAATATAAGAAAAAGGAAGCGAGCAATTTTAAAATTGAAGGAAATGGGGTAGAAGATATTAGAAAAATACTAACAAATTTAATTAAAGGAGAAAAAAATGAAATATAAAAAAATTTTTATAGCTTGTCCAATATCAAAATATTTAACTGCTGATGGTATATGTAAAGATTTTGAACTTTTTATCAAAGACATTTACGAATTCTGTCAAGGTATTAGTTCAATAACATTTTTAGCATTAGATCGAGAAGAATATGGTAAAAAGAAAATGTATGGATCTGATTGCACAACAGCAGATTTTAATGAAATTCAAAATACAGACTTATTGATTGCGTTTCCTGAAGATTCTATGGGGGTTTCTGTCGAGTTAGGTTGGGCAAGTGCTTTGGGTATTGAAACAATAGTTTTTGTGGATAAGAAATATAGACAATCAGAACTTGTTAAGTCTATCAATTCAGTAGTAAATGGTAAGGCTTTTAACATTGATACAACTAATGGCTTTTTGGATCAAATAGATATTATTAAAAATGCTATTCGTAGTTATATCGAATGTTAAATTAAAGATATTTATGCTATAATAAACCTAATTGGTGGTGGTTTCTTATGAATTTTTCTAATTTGGATTATGGATTATTGTTTATATTTAAAGTTTGTGCCGAAGTGGATTCATTTTCTAAAGCATCTCAAATATTGAGAGTAAAACAACCTGCGGTTTCATATAGTATTGGTAAACTTGAAGATTTATTAGATACTAAACTTTTTGAAAGAGGAAATTTTGGTGTTCGTTTAACTAAAGCAGGTGC
>CAMMMH010000041.1 GCA_946497955.1 uncultured Mycoplasmatota bacterium
ATATGTATATTACTAATACAACAGAAGATGTAAGAAAATTAGTTGAGGAATTAGAGACTACATCAGATCTTACTAAATTGAAATTTCTTGTTTATATATTTGGCTTGTTAAATAATAACCAAATAAATGATAAAAACGAATCTAATCCAGACTTAATAGAAGATGATGATATGACAATGCTCAATTCAGAGGCAATCGGTCTTACAACAAATGCTTGTACCATTTTATTACAATACTTTGCTATGCTTTATAATGGTATGACAGATAGCAAAGATGCTTATGAAGATAATGGAAATATTTTAGGCATTAATTATAATAAAAAAGATAAGGAACTTGCATCTAAATTTGAAAAACTAAATTTTAATGAAAAACTAGATGTGTTTAGTGAAGTAATAGTTAGATATGATAATGAAACTTATTTTGATGAAAGAACACTTGTAGTATCATTGAATTCAGAATTAAGTGGATTTGATATTGCACACACGATACAAAAATACAAAAAATAACAAATAAAAATAGGGCTTTTTTAAGTCCTTTTTTTATTGTTTGGAAAGGAGAAGAATTATGGATAATTTGCTTACTGATAATTTGAAATTGGTGTATTTTGTAATTAAAAAAATGAATATATTTAATTCTAGTGAGTATGAAGATTATTATCAAATTGGAGTAATTGGATTAATCTATGCAACAAAAACATATAATCCAAATCTAAAAATAACTTTTTCGACTTATGCTTATGTATGTATCAAAAATGAAATTTTAAAATATATTAAAAAAAATGAGAAAAAATATATTTCGTTAGAAGATAAATTATTTGATGATATAAGGATTGAAGATACTATTATAGATGATGACAATTCAATTATTGAAAAAATAATCTTAAAAGAAACAAATAATGAATTATATACAATTTTAGATACGAAATTGGATGATATAGAAAGAAAAATAATTAAAATGTCTTTTGGAATAGGTTGTCGTGAATACAAACAAAAAGAAATTGCAAATATTCTTAATATACCACAATATAAAGTATCTAGAATAAAAAAAAGAGTATTAGAAAGATTAAAAAAATGTATGGAGCTTACAATTTAAAAAATATAATCAGAATATCTATCATAAATTGTACTTAAATGTTATAATAAAAGTACCTGAAAGATTGATATTTGAGATATTTTTATTGTAAAACTTAAATACAATTAAATTAGTAAGATTTTATGAAGGTGCTGATGGCCTAAAAACAGGACATACAGATGCTGCTAAATACTGTCTAGCAGCAACTGCTAAAAGAGATGATTTAAGACTTATTGCCATAGTTTTAGGAGAAGATAATAGCCAAATTAGAAATAGTGAAACTATGAGTCTACTTGATTATGGATTTAATAACTATAAAATAGAGATACTTAAGACAACAGATGATATTGTAAAAGAAATAAGTTTAGATAAAGCGACTAGTCCTAAAATTAGTTTAGTGCCAATGAATGATATTGCCATACTTTCTAAGAAAAGTGCAGATAATAAAAAATATACTTATGATATAAAAATAACCAATAATAATCTACCTTTAAAAAAAGGAGATGAAGTAGGTAAGATTATAGTTAAGGATAGTGATAATAATAAGATTAAAGAAGAAGTGTTAACAGTAACAGAAAACGTAGATAAACTTAACTTTTTAGAACTGTTTGGTAAGACTTTAAAAGATATGATTATTGGTAATATGAACTTTGTATAGATTAATCTTTTTAGGTTAATCTTTTTTCTATAATCTATAATATGAAAGTCAGTTTTGCTTTAAAAAATAGAAGAAAATTTTACAATTTTGTTTATGGGGTTTGTTAAATTTGTTTATATCTATCTATAGCTACTTTATAATAGGACATTTTGTTTTATTAATCACAATTTTATTTTATGGAGTTGTTAAATTAATCAACTTGTAGTATAATATAGAATATTTATAAGGAGGGATAATAATGGAAAAAATAAATATAAATAAATCATTTTGTAATGCTTATTTAAATGATTTTTGGTTTAAACTAAGCCCAAATAGTAAAAAACTTGTCTTATCAGAATATTTAAGAAATAAGGAAAGTAATGAACAGTTAGATAATTCAATTACATTATGTAATAATACACTAGTTATTGAAAAAGGCATGGGATTTCATAAATTTTGGTCCCATAATTTAGATAATTTAGTTAAAGATAGAATTTTAACAGGCCAAGCATTTATAGATGGAACCTTAACTAAGGAGTATCAGGGAAATGTTACACCTTTTTGTGTACATTTTGTTACATCGCCTTTTGACTTTAAAATTGATAATTTAAAAAGTGCATTTAGAAATATAGAAGATAAGATGCTTCTTCCTGACGATGGATGGGGAGTATTTTATAGGGGATTATATGAATTTAATGCAATGGATTATTTTATGTATTCTGATAAAAGAGGATTTATTAAAAACTTTCCTATTATTTTTACATATAAAAGAAAAAATAATGATATAGATGTATTAAATGATAGTAATTTAGATATTCATACAGATTTTAGAAAAAATAATTATATAGTTTTTAACGATGGCGATGGCATTAATCAGTTTAAACAATTTATGAATTGGACTATGGCAATATTAGGTGGTATTAATGTTGATAATTTAGATGGCATTATTATTTGTGAAGGCTTTTGGGATGGTTCTAGTTTTAATTGGAGTTTGCATGAGTTCATAGATTATTTAATCAAAAACTTTCCAAAACAATATATTGCAAATGAAAATGGTGAAATATTATATAAACCAGAATGTATTAAAGTTAAAACATTAAATCATATTGATAATCCTTTTAAGTTGCGAACTCGTAGATGGTTTTGATATTAAAAATCTCATAAAATTTCTTTAACAGTTATGCTGGTAGGAAATATTAACTTTGTATAGGCTAACTTAGGTTAGTCTTTTTAAATTTTAATATATAAATAACCAAAATAATGGTATACTATAAGTAATAAAATGAGTGAGGTGAGAATAATGACATTATCTAAAATGAATTCAATTATTACAGAAGATTATTTAAAAGCTGCTAAAGAAAATTTATATTTTTAGAGAAAAAGAGCGAAGGTTAGTTTGCAAGATTTAGCCAATGAGATAACATCTTTTGCTAATGCCAATGGAGGAGTAATAGCAGTAGTGATAACTGATGATGGAAAAATAGAAGGTTTTAATGATTATGGAATTAATAAGTTAAATGACTTTCAAAAAGTTATTACTAACTATTTAAGTCCCACACCTAATTATAAAGCTGAGTTAATAGAAATAAAGAATATTAAAAATGAAAAAGATAATATTCTATTATTTCATATTGAACCTGTATTAAACTTTATTGTTAGAAATAATAAAGATGAAGTTTATTTAAGACAAGGAGATTCTTCTATAAAATTAAATAACGAACAAGTACGAAGCTTAGAATATGAAAAAGGTGAAAGGAATTTTGAATCAGAAGTTTTAAAAATGTCTAATATTGATGATATTGATTTAGAAGTTATGGATATTTATAAAAACAAAATAGGGGCAACAGAAATATCTAATGAACAAGTATTAAAAGCAAGAGGTTTTTTAGTTGAAGATAATGGAAAACTATGTTTTACAAAGGCAGGTATACTTTTATTTGGCAAAAATCCTTCAGTATATTTACCTAGTGCAAGAGTAAGAGTATTAAAATTTGAAGGAACTAATTTTCAAGTAGGAACAGAAATGAATATAGTTAAAGATAGAACTTTTGATAAGTGTTTATATAAAACTTTGGAAGAAGCAAGAGATTTTATTAATTCTCAGTTAAGAGAGTTTACTCATCTAAATCAGAAAGGTATATTTGAAACAGTTCCAGAATATCCAGAATTTGCATGGTATGAGGGATTAGTTAATGCTGTAACTCACAGAGACTATTCTAATACAGGCGAATATATTACAGTGAAATTATTTGATGATAGATTAGAAATATTAAGCCCTGGTAAACTTAGTGGGTTTGTAACTTTGGAAAATATGAAAACAAAGCGTTATTCAAGAAATCCCCAGATAGCAAGAGTATTAACTGAATTTGGTATTGTTAGAGAATTAAATGAAGGTGTAAAAAGAATATATAGTGAAATGCAAAGATTTTATTTAAAAGACCCTATTTATTCTGAACCTGATCATCATTCAGTTTTGTTAGTTCTTGATAATAATATAGTTATGAGAAGTAAAAGAAAAACTGAGACGATGTTAAAAAATAGTGAAATAGAACAGAAGTGGGAACAATTAAATTATCAAGAAAGACAAGTATTGCAGGCGATATATGATAAAGGTGAAATTACGTCATTAGAAGTTGCAGAAATCATTGATAAAGGAAAGACAACTGCGGTTAAGTTGCTAAATAGATTAGTTGACTATGATTTAATAGTTTGGACAGGTACTACCAAATATGACAAATTTGGTAGATACATTATTAAATAAATATAAAATTTATTTAATAATGTTCAGATGCGTTTACTTCTGTTCAAATGTGTTCATTTTAAATTATGCATATTATAAAGATTATAAGATTAACTACTATTTTAGTTAATCTTTTCCTTTACTTAATTTTACTTTTGATTTTTAAAATAATTTGTAAATTAAAAGTATCTATGCTATTATTACTTTATAAGATAAAATACAGGATGGAGGACGTGGTTATATGGTAAAAAAAGATGTTGTAGTAAAAAGTGTATCAGGATTACATGCAAGACCAGGTAGTGCCTTAGTAGAACTTGCTCTTACATTTAACTCTGATATAAAACTTATTCATAATGGTAGTAGTATTAATGCTAAAGAAATACTAGAAGTTATGATGGGAAATATTAACTGTGGAGATAAATTAACAGTTGAAGTTAATGGTGATGATGAAGAAAAAGCCCTTGATGCAATATGTGAATATATAGAAAAGGGTGAAGAGTAGATGAAATACTTAGGTAATAAAGTAGGTAATGGTCTAGCTCTTGGAAAAGTATATATAATAGATGCTAAAATTCCAGAACTAAAAGAGATTAAACTAACAACAGATGATGAGATTACTAAAGAAAAAGAAGACTTAAAGACTATTGTAGAAAGTGTTTGTAAAGATTATGAAGAGTTAGAAAGAGAAGCAACTTCTGATGATATACGAGAGTTATGTAACTTTTATAAAATACTTTTGAGTTCTAATTCTTTAATAACTTCTATGGAAGAAGTAATAGATGAAGAAAAATGTGATAAGTTAACCGCTATTACTAAGGTAATGAAAAGAAAAGCTGAAGAGTTATCATTAGTCGATAATGCTTATTTAAAAGAAAGAAGTAAAGATATAGAAGATGTTACTAATAAACTTCTTAGAAAAGCTTTAGGTATTAAAGAGATAGACTTAAGTAAATTGACTGAAGATACTATTTTAGTAGCAGAGTCTATTCCACCATCAGTTTTACTTTCTAATAACTTAGGCTATGTTAAAGGAATAGTTGCAGAAATTGGTGGTAAGACAAGTCATGTGGCAATACTGGCATCAACTCTTGGAATTCCCTCAGTTTTTGGTATAAAAGAAGTTAGTAAAACCTTAACAGATGGAGAGTTAATCTATGTTAATGGTAATGAAGGCTATATTGAGAATAATTTAACAGATACTAAAATCAGTGAGATTAAAGAAAAGATAAAAAAAGAAGAATTACTTAAAGCCTCATTAGTTGATATGAAAGATAAACCTTCATTAACTAAAGATAATAAATCTCTACTTATAACTGCAAATGCTGGGGATTTATCAGAACTTGATAAATTACTTGAAGTTAATTCTGATGGTATTGGATTATTTAGAACAGAGTTCTTATTCTTAAATAGAAGTGTAGAGCCTGAAGAAGATTATTTATTTAATGTCTATAAAACCTTTGCCGAGAAATTAAATGGCAAACAGTTAATTATTAGAACTCTTGATATCGGAGGAGATAAGAAATGTCCTTATATTGATATTAAAGATGAACAAAATCCATTCTTAGGATATAGAGCGATAAGATATTGTTTAGATAATAAAGAGTTTTTTAAAGTAAGTTTAAGAGCAATTCTTAGAGCAAGTCACTATGGTAATGTCATGATAATGTATCCAATGATATCATCATTAGAAGAAATCTATAAAGCTAACGAGATATTAGATGAAGCGAAAAGAGAACTTGCTAGTAAGAATATACCATTTAATAAAAATATTAAAGTAGGTATTATGATAGAAGTTCCTAGTGCAGCGGTTATTAGTAATATCTTAATAGATGAAGTTGATTTCTTTAGTATTGGTACTAATGATTTAATTCAATATACAGTTGCAGTTGATAGATTAAATCCAACTGTTAGTAATCTTTATAGTTTCTATAATCCAGGCGTTATTAGACTTATTAAAAAGACTATAGATTCAGTTAAAGATAAAAAAGATAAGTTTGTTGGTATGTGTGGAGAAATGGCTGCAGATCCACTGGCAATTATCTTACTTGTTGGTTTAGGACTTCATGAGTTTAGTGTTAATGCTAGTATGGTTTTAAAAGTTAAGAAATTAATATCTATGATAGATAGTAAGGAAGCAGAGGAAATTGCAAACAAAGTACTAACTTTAAAAACTGCTAAAGAAGTAGAAGCTTATTTAGATGGAGAAGCTAAAAAAATATATGGTAAATATTATTAAAATAAGATAATCTAATTGAGGAGGTTCATTTTATGAAATATAAAAATGGAGAAGAGTTTTTAAATAGTCTATATAATAATATGCATATGGAAGATGTCGTTATGCATACTGCAGAGAAAAGTGATAGCCCTACTGAAAAGATAAGTAAATATTTAGAAAGACTAGAAAGAGCTCATGATATAGCAAAAGATAATCCTCATAAAATGGAGATATTAAAGCAGTTTTATTATGATAAATATGTAATAAAAGAACTGCCTGAAAGTTATATTAATTTACAGAAAAAAATAGCAAGAGAAAGAGGCTATGGAGATGTTCCTGTAACAGATGAAATGAAAGAAAAATTACTTTCAACGGTACAAAAAGAGCAAGAAAAATCTCTTGATATGTGGATAGACTATCTAACAAGTGATGATGCAATGTATCCAATATGGTTTAAACATTATGCCTTTAGAGGAATGCTAAAACTAAATAAGTTTGATAAAGAAAAAGGAGAGTTTGGAAGAAGAAGTAAAACAACAACAGAGCCTTATATAGAATTAAATAGAGAAGCACTAGCAAGAGTATATGATACTTTGGCAAAAGAAATAGGAACTAATGAAGAGATAAGTGAAGAAGCAAGAGAAGCTTTAGAAAATGGTGAAAGTTTTAAGAAATTATATGAATATTACTTAACAAATACTGGTTATGTAAATAGAGGCAATGATACAGATGGAATATGGGTAAAATATGACCAAGGAAGTGATTATAGACCATTATGGGAGTCATTGCAGGGAAAAAATACTGGCTGGTGTACAGCAGGAGAAGAGACTGCTAAAATGCAACTTTCTATGGGTGATTTTTACGTATATTATACAAAAGATAAAGAGGAAGAATATAAAGAACCTAGAATTGCCATTAGAATGGATGGTAAATATAATATAGGAGAAGTAAGAGGAGTAGGAGAACATCAAAACTTAGAAGGATGTATGACTCCTATTGCTGAAAAGAAACTAAATGAATTTCCTGATAAGGATAAATACTTAAAGAAAGTTAATGATATGAAATTGTTAACAGAAATAGATAATAAAGTAAGTAATAATATAGATTTAACGAAAGAAGAGTTAAGATTTTTGTATGAGGTAGACTCAAAAATAGAAGGATTTGGTTTCAGCAAAGACCCTAGAATTAAGGAAATACATGATAAAAGAAATAACAAGAAAGATTTAGAATTTATATTTGACTGTAAAGAAGAAAATATAGGAACTGCACTTTCTGATTTTGATAGTAATAATATTATAATATTTTATGGAAATTTAATGTATAGAGGAAAGGAGATACCATCTAAATTAAAAACATTAAAATATATAGTTGGAAATGCTTTTTTTGGTAATATAACTAGTGCCAAAGGTTTAGAAAATTTAGAAATTATAGGTGGAAAAGCTAGTTTTACAGAATTAAGAAGTGCTAAAGGTTTAGAAAATTTACGAAGTATAGGTGGAGATGCTTTTTCCCTTTATTTAGGTAGTGCAGAAGGTTTAGAAAATTTACGAAGTATAGGCGGAAATGCTTTTTTTGGTAATATAACCAGTGCCAAAGGTTTAGAAAATTTACAAAATATAGGTGGAAATGCTAATTTTGATAATTTAATCAGTGCAGAAGGTTTAGAAAATTTACGAAGTATAGGCGGGAAAGCAAATTTTTATAATTTAATTAGTACCCAAGGGTTAGAAAGTTTGCAAAATATAGGTGGAGATGCTTCTTTTTCTAATATAACCAGTGCAGAAGGCTTAAAAAGTTTACAAAATATAGGTGGAAATGCAAAATTCGAGAATTTAAGCAGTACAGAAGGTTTAGAAAGTTTACAAAATATAGGTGGGAATGCTATTTTTTATAATTTGACTAATGCAGAAGGTTTAAAAAGTTTACAAAATATAGGAAAAACTATTTGGGCTAATAAATTAACTAGTGCCAAAGGTTTAGAAAATTTACGAAGTATAGGTGGATATGCACATTTTACCAGTTTAAGTAGTACTAAATACTTAGCCAGTTTAGAAACTATAAATGGAGAAGATACTACAAAGTTTGAAGAAGAAATAAATGGTAAAAATAGTAAAACAATATAAGGAGGATGAAATAATGGCAAAAGATAATAATATTTTATTAGCAAGAATTGATAACAGATTAGTTCATGGACAAATAGTATGTCTATGGGCAGGGGCAGTAGGAGCAAATCTAATTGTTGTAGCAGATGATGAGACTGCAGAAAATGAAATAGAACAAAGTGTTATGAAGATGGCTGCATCATCACTTGGCTATGATACAAGATTTTTTACAATACAGAAGACTATTGATATTATAGATAAAGCATCAGATGACCAACACATTTTATTAATATGTCAAACTCCTAAAGATTTAAGGAGAGTCATTGAAGGAGGTGTAAAGATAAAGGAGGTAGATATTGGTAATATGTATTATGATGAAGGTGAAAAGAAGCTAACAGATAAAGTTTCTGTTAGTAAAGAAGATCTTGATGATTTAAATTATATCAAAAAACATGTTGATAAAATTTATATTCAAGATACACCTGATTCACCAAAAGAAGAATTTTAAGGGAGGAAGATTTAAATTATGGAAATAACATTATTACAAGGAATAATTATAACATTAGTAGTTATGGTTCTTGTTATTGATAGACACCTAGAAGCATTATTCATCTTTAGACCAATTATTGTTTGTCCTATAGTTGGAGCGATTCTAGGTGACTTAAATACAGGACTTGTAGCAGGTGGTATGGTAGAACTTGCTTTTGCAGGTATAGCAGGTATTGGAGGAGCAAGTGTTCCAGAAGCCTTACTTACTAGTGTTA
Organism: uncultured Mycoplasmatota bacterium; assembly: GCA_946497955.1. Lineage (GTDB taxonomy): Bacteria > Bacillota_I > Bacilli_A > RF39 > UBA660 > Onthousia. The sequence continues at coordinate 9,530 of CAMMMH010000041.1, forward strand.
TGACTGTTGTATTCGCTCACATTACAGGAAATAATGTAGCGACTAGTTTAGCATTAGCATATCCATTTGGAGTATTATTACAATTCTTATGGACTGTTAGAAATACAGCTTTTGTTTCTTTCAATGGTCCTGCTGAAAGATATGCTAAAGAAGGAAATATTAAAGGATTATTTAAACTATGCTTTTATGGAATAGTTATTACAAGTATTGCTACTGGTATTTTAACATTCTTATCAGTATATGCTGCTCAAGAACCATTAAGAAATCTAGTACAAGCAATGCCTGATTGGCTAATTAATGGTTTCCAAGTAGCTGGAGGATTACTTCCTGCTGTTGGATTTGCTATGTTACTACGTGTAACTTTAAAAGCAAGATATATACCTTATTTACTTGCAGGATTCCTATTCGCAACATTTATCCAAATAGACAACGTTTTACCAGTTGCTATTATGGGACTTGCTTTCGCTATGATGGAGTTCTATAGAAGTGGTGATAAAGAAGTTGCTTTAGCAAGTGGAAAGGAGAGTGAGAAGAGTGGCATCTAAAGAGAAAAAAAGAAAAAGAGTTGTAACAGATTCTGATTTAAATGATTTAGCTTTACTTTCTGTCTTAAATCAATCATGCTTTAACTATGAAAGAATGCAAAGTATTGGTTTTACTGCAGGAATGGGGCCAGCATTAAAGAAGATATATAAGAATGATCCTAAGACTTTGTCAAAAGTTTTACATGATAACTTAGAGTTCATTAATACTCATAATACATTATTACCTTACTTACAAGGATTAATGTTATCTCTTTATGAAGGTGGAGAAGATCCTGAGACTGTTAAAAAGATTAAAATATCTTTATTTGGACCTTTAGCAGGTATAGGAGATGCCTTATTCTGGTTTACATTACTTCCAATTACAGCAGGAATATGTGCATCATTATCTGACCAAGGAAATGTTTTAGGACCAATAGTATTCTTCTTAGTATTCTTTGCTGCTTTCTTACTTCGTTTTCCACTTGCAAGAATGGGTTATAAAACAGGTACTAAAGCCTTAGATAAATTACAAGAGAATACGAAAAGAGTTAGTAATGCTGCTTCAGTATTAGGTGTAACAATATTAGGTGGATTAATTGCAAGTTATGTAACTTTAACAGTTAAAACAACTATTGATATTGGACATGATGCTACTGTAAGCTTACAAACAGATTTCTTTGATAAGATTATGCCTAATTTATTACCATTTGCATTTACTTTCTTAATCTATTTCTTATTAAGAAAGAAAGTAAATACTACAGTATTAATAGTAGGTATTATCATAGTATCAATTGTATTCTCATTCTTTGGAATACTTTAGTAAAAAGCCTATTAAGGCTTTTTCTTTTGGCTTAAAAATGATATAATTTTTTTGAAAGGTAGTGAGATAATGAAACAGATTATAATAATAACAGGACATAATAACTTTGCTAGTGGAATTTTAAGTTCTCTAACTATGATAGCAGGTTCAAAAGATAATGTTTATGCAGTAGACTTTTTAAGTAGTGATAATGATAATACACTAGAAGATAAATTTAATAAAATAATTAGTGATAATAAAGATAGTGAGATTTTATTTGTCTGTGATTTAATGGGAGGAACTCCATTTAAAGTAGCATCTAAACTTGCTTTTACTAAAGATAGTTATGAAGTAGTAGCAGGTATTAACTTAGGAGGTTTAATAGATACTTCAATGAAGTTAGATAAGATGAGTATAAAAGAATTAAAAACATCTTGTAAAGATGCCTCTATTAAGTCAGTTATCCCTTTAGAAAAGGTAATAGAAAAAGATAAAGAAGAACCTAGTGAAGGAATTTAGGTTCTTTTTTGTGATTTTTCAGAGAAAATTTTACATTAAAAAAAATTAATTTTCAATAAAAATTTTACATATGAGAAATTGATTTTATATCAATTTCTTTTTT
>CAMMMH010000042.1 GCA_946497955.1 uncultured Mycoplasmatota bacterium
TCAATATCATTTTCATCTAGTATGTCTAGTTTTCCATAAAACTTTTCACACTATCCTTATGATATAATATATGCCAAAGAGGTGATGACTTTGCAGAAAGTAAAGATTCTAATTGTAGATGATGAGAAAAATATTAGAGAAGTTATTAGAGAATATGCATCTTTAGATGGCTACGAAGTTATGGAAGCAGACTCTGGTGTTAAAGCTTTAGAACTATTAAATAATAATAAGTTTGATTTAATGATTTTAGATATCATGATGCCTATTATGGATGGTTTTACTTTACTTAATAGTATTCCTAAAGAAAAAAAGATACCTACTATTATTCTTTCCGCTAGAGATGATGAAGTTGATAAACTAGAAGGCTTTGATAGAGGAATTGACGACTATTTATGTAAGCCTTTCTCTCCAAGAGAATTAATGGCTAGAGTAAAAGCGATATTAAAGAGGACTAAAGGAGATGTAGATAGTTATTCTTATGACAAGTTAGTTGTTAATTTCTTAGAACATACTATTAGAATAGATGATAAAGAGATTAATGTTACACCTAAAGAGTTTGAGATACTAAAATACTTTATTCATAATAAGAGGATGGCTATTTCAAGAGAACAACTCTTAAATAAAATATGGGGGTATGACTTTTATGGAGATGATAGAACGGTTGATACTCATATAAAGATGCTTAGAAATAATTTAGGTAGATATAGAGACTTAATTATTACTGTTAGAGGTATAGGATATAAATTTGATGATGAAAAATAGTCTTGCTACTAAAATATTTAAGTACTTAGCAATATTTTCTCTATTTATTTTAATATTTCTTTTCTTTTTCCAAGTTATCTTTATAAATACATTCTATGAATGGACTAAGACTAGAACTGTTAAAAATCTAGCTCAAGATATTTTAGTAACTGAAAATGATACCTCTTTATATGAAAAACTTGATAGAGTCTCTTATAGTGAAAATGTTTGTATTGAACTAACTAATAGTAATGGAGATAATCTATACTCTACTTATAGTAGTAATTGTAATTTAAGAAGTAAAGCGATTAAGAGGAACTTTATTAATAGTAATAAAAAAACTAAGACTTATAATCTAGTTAATAATTTTACAAGAGCAAAAAGCATAATGAATGCTACTAGATTAAGTAATAATCTTTATATATTTATCTCTACTTCTCTAATTCCCCTTGACTCTACTATTAATATTATTGAACAGCAGTTAATAATTGTAAGTATTGTTGTATTACTTCTAAGTATTGTTGTTGCCTATTTTATCTCTAAAAGACTATCTAATCCTATTATTAGAATTTCTAAAGCTGCTAAATTAATCTCTAAAGGAAAACTTAAGACTAATTTTGATTCTGGTAGTGATATTAAAGAACTTATAGATTTAACTGATGCTTTAAATGATATGAAAGAAGAGTTATCTAAGACTGAGGAGTTACAAAAAGACTTAATGGCTAATGTCTCTCATGATTTAAAGACTCCTCTTACGATGATTAAAGCTTATGCTGAGTTAATTTTAGATATTAATATTGATGATAAAGAGAAGTGTAAAAGTAATTTAAATATTATTATTGAAGAAGTTAATCGTCTTAATGACTTAGTTAATGATATCCTAGCTTTAACTAAAGTAGAGAATGATTTAGATAAGCTTGATATTAGTAGTTTTGATTTAATTAAACTAATAAAAAGAATAGTTAAACAACATAATATCTATGTTATTAAAGATGGTTATAGTATAGAGTTTATTCATAATAATATAGATAAATTAATGATTAATGCTGATAAAAAGAAGATTAAACAAGTAATATATAATTTACTTAATAATGCTTTAAACTATACAGGAAGTGATAAAAAGGTTATTATTAAAGTAGTTGAAGATGAAAAAGATTATACTATTATGGTAATAGATAGTGGTAAAGGTATTGATAAAAAAGAAATAGGCCATATCTTTGATAGATATTATCGTAGTAAGAAAAACCATAAAAGATATGTTTATGGTACTGGTTTAGGTTTATCTATTGTTAAAAATATACTTTTATTACATAACTATGAATATGGAGTAAAATCTACTAAGAATAAAGGAACAACGTTTTATTTTAAAATAAAGAAAGATGTCTAGTCTTTCTTTTTTAGTATTCTAATATATTTATCGCCATACTTCTTAGTCTTAATCTCATCATAATAATCACTAAAGTCTAGCTTTTCTAAACTATCACTTTCTAAGACTACTATCCCCTTTAATAAATTTAACTCGCTTATTTTCTTTAAAGCTTTACTTAGATAATCTGTTTTATAAGGTGGGTCTAAAAAAATAATATCAAACTGTTTAGGATAAAGCTTATCTAAGGCTTTTAAATAGTCCATAGTAAGAATAGTTGCATTTATATTAGTCCCTAACATATCTAAATTGCTTTTAATAGTCTTACTAGCCATATACTCTTTATCTACAAATACTACTTCCCTTGCTCCCATACTTAAAGCTTCTATACCAAGATTACCACTTCCTGCGAAAAGGTCTAGACAAATACTATTATCTAGGTAATCATTAATAGTTGCAAATAAAGATTCTTTAACTCTATCCATAGTAGGTCTAGTTCCTTTAAGAGTATAACCTTTTAAGACTCTACCTTTATATTTGCCACTAATTATTCTCATCTCTTTCACCTATTTCTTTAAATATCTTATTTAATTTCATTATTAAGAGATTAGTCTCGTTCTCTAATCGTTTATATCTCATAAATTTCTCATTGTTATAGATTTCTTTTTTTAGGGTTTCATCCTCTGTTTCTGTATATTTATTAATTAGACTAATTAAGTCTTTATCATTATAGATATCATTTAAAGATTTTCTTATATTAAAAGCTAGATTAGAGTTTTTTATATCTAATAATAACTCCTGATAGATTAAATTATAGTCCATACTCTTCCCTCTTCCTTTACTAATATATCACATTTTTCTTTTCTTTTACATAAATAAACTATATAATAAAGTTAATTGGGGGAATAATGAATGAAAAGTTTAAGAGATAGAAATGATAAGATAGCATTTAATAGTGTTAAATATAAGAGAGGTTTTAGTAATGAAGAACTTACTCTACTTGAGGATTTATTAATATTTAATCGTAGATATGAAGAAGTTTTTTTTAATACTAAAATAGATGACGATAAATTAGAACTTATTGATAGTGTTATAGATGATAAATTAAAAAGTATTAGTCCTACTTTAGCATTTAAGTTTCTTAATAGAATATGGACTATATATAATGAAGGCGATGGTACACTTGATGCTAAAATAATAAATGGTATTGACTTTGATTTAGCTGCTAATAGATTAACAATACAACTTCTTGATAGAGCGACTGATGATATAAGTTTCTTAAATAATTATAATAATAGAAGTAGAGGTTTAGGAAATTACTTAGATTATAATTTTTATAATAAAATTTATGGCTCAGGATTAAAAGCTAATAAGATGTTAGCACTTGACCATGTAGAACTTTTTCTTACTTTATTAAATGAATCTAAAAATATAGATAAACATTTAATAGATTATATAACTGATGTATATTTATTTTTATATAAAGATATTTATGATGAAGTCTTAAGAAACAACTTAACTAAAGATAGTGCAATTATTTTAGCACAGAGATTTAATGGCTATGAAAAATATATAATAAATCATAAAACAGATATTAAAGAAAGAAATTTCTCTATTCAATTTGCATCTGAAGCAGTTTCTATGTTAACTTACAAAGATAAAGATTTAACAGAAAATGATTTAGAGTATTTAAAAGCAGGTAAAGTATATTTAGATAGTATTCTTATGTTATTAAAAGATTTTGAAATTGATAAAGTATTAAGTGTTTATCAAGAAAGTGAACAAAATGTAGATACAAGAGAATGTACTAAGTCATTATCTTATGTAAAGAAAAGTATTGCAGAAAGAGATGAGAAAACAAAAAGAAATAGTTAAAACTATCTCATGACTTCTAGAAATGATTTTATTAAGTTTAGACTATTAGAAATATTTTCTATTTTATCGCTTGGTCTTAAGCGATATTTTTCTTTCATTTCTTCTTCTAGCTGTTTTAGAAATATTGGACTTCTATTAAGATATTTATACCAATAAGAATTTTCTCTTAAATATCTATAAAGATTAGTATTACTTTTAATCTTTAATCTTGTTTCTACTTGCATTAGTCCTCATAATATTTATTAATTGGTCGCTCTTCATAATTTGGTATATATTCATCATTATTTTTAGGAACTATTTCACTAATTAGGCTTACGGCTTTCTGCAACCCATTAACACTTTTTTGAACAGTATCTAAGTCAATATTTCTAAATAAATTTGTTATTTCTTTAAATGAAGTAGAGGGACTCTCTTTTACTTCTTTTTTTGGTGTTAATAATTCATCAAAGACATTACTATCTTCTCCATACATATCATAGGCTTCATATAACTTTTGAAAAGTAGTTTTATTATTAAAGACAGCTTGAGCTAACTCTGGTCTTTTTTTAATAAATGCTTTAAAACTTTCTTTAGACATAAACATCACCTAATAAATAATATGCAAAAAAAGACGACTTATTTCAAAAAGTCATCTATTGTCATTAATCTTTTATCAATATCTTCAAGAGATACTTGGTCTTTCTTAGGAGTAGTATCTTCTTTTTCATTAGGCTTTTCTAATGTCTTATAAAGGAAGGCATTAGTAAGTCCTTTTTTATTAATAGTACTACCTGTAGAATATCTATCAGTAATAGGTAGTTCTGTTGGTTTTATTAATGTAATATCACCATTTTTAAGTCCTATATGGTCTTTATTAGTAGGCATTAAGGCCTTAATAACATGATATGGATTAGTCTTAACATCTCTTATAGTCATTAAGCCACGTCTTGCCCTACTACTCTTTTCAAAGTCTTTTAACTTAACTCTTTTACCAGTACCTTTATCAGTAAGAATTGCAAGATAGTCACTATTCTCTTCATCAAAGTTAATAGTACTAACAACAGTATCATCTTTTAAGTTAATCGCTTTAACACCACTAGCTTTTATACCGACAATAGGTATTTCTTCTTTAGAAAACCATAGGCCATAACCAAGTGATGTGGCAATAAAGATATCAGGATTAGTATCAAGCATTACATCAACAACAGTATCTCCATCTTTTAGTTTAATACAACTACTAGGCTTAGTTATTCTAGTTATCTTAAAGTCAGAAAGACTTGTTCTTTTAATCATACCATTTGCAGTAGAGATTATGACATTAACATCTTTCTTAAAATCTTTAACAAGTAAACTAGATATGACCTCTTCTCCTTCTCCTAAAGGTACTAGATTACTAACGTGTTTACCTAGTTCTTTCCATTTTAAATCATAGATAGTATGAACTGGTATAAACAAGAAGTTACCTTGATTAGTAAAGACTAGTAAAGTATCTAAAGTAGATGCTTCATACATACCTATTAAATAATCATTTTCTTTTAAAGTAGTCTCTTCATCTTTACTTGCGCTATAACTCTTAAGACTAGTTCTTTTAATGTAGCCATCTTTACTTAATGTAACAATAACATCTTCTTTAGGTATCATAACAGTCGTATCTATTTTTATCTCTGTTATCTCATCTTTTATTTCTGTAAGACGAGGTAGTGCGTATTCATTTCTTACTTTGCGTAGTTCATCTTTCATAACTTTCTTTAAGACTTCTTCATTTCCTAAAATTGCCGTTAACCCTTCTATTATTTTTCTTAAAGTAGCCATTCTCTCTTCAAGTTCTACGACATCAGTATTAGTTAGGCGATATAGTTGTAATGTTACAATAGCTTCTGCTTGGGCCATAGAAAAGTCAAACTCTTTAACTAAATTCTCTTTAGCATCGGCTTTATTCTTACTTGCTCTTATAACACGAATTACTTCATCTAAGATAGATAGACATTTAATAAGTCCTTCAACGATATGTAATTCACTCTTAGCATGGTCTAAATCAAACTGACTACGACGCGTAATAACTTCTTTTTGATGGTCAATAAAGGCATCAAGAGCTTGTTTTAAACCTAAAAGACGTGGTCTTTTCTTAACAATGGCAATCATATTAAAGTTATAACTAATTTGTAAATCAGTATTTTTTAATAAGTAATTAACAATTAATTCTTTGTTAGCTGTTTTCTTTAAATCAACAACAATTCTAACGTCTTCTGCTGATTCATCTCTTACTTCAACAATACCATCTATTTTTTTATCAAGACGGATATCATCTATTTTCTTAACTAGTAGGGCTTTATTAACTTCAAAAGGTATTTCAGTTATAACTAGAGAATTACCTTCAAAAGCATATTTACTTCTAATAATAACTCTACCCTTACCTGTTTCATAAGCATCTCTTATTCCTTTAATACCTTCAACAATACCACCAGTTGGAAAGTCTGGTCCTTTAACATATTTCATTAAAGTATCTAAACCACAATTAGGGTTATCAATTCTATGAATGGTAGCATCTATTACTTCACCTAAGTTATGAGGAGGAATATTAGTAGCATATCCTGCTGATATTCCCATGGCACCGTATACTAACAAAGCAGGAAATCTTGCAGGTAGTACTGTAGGTTCAAGTGTTGTATCATCAAAGTTAGGAGCCATTTCTACAGTATCTTTATTAATATCACGTAACATTTCATTAGATATTTTAGAAAGTCTTGCTTCAGTATAACGGTATGCAGCAGGAGAGTCCCCATCAATAGAACCATTATTACCATGCATATCAATATAAGGAAGTCTTGTCTTCCAAGACTGACTCATACGAACCATGGCATCATAAATAGATGTATCACCATGTGGATGATAATTACCTATAACGTCTCCAACCGTCTTGGCACTTTTACGATATCCCTTATCATAAGTATTTTTCTCTTTATACATAGAATAAAGAATTCTTCTTTGTACTGGTTTTAATCCATCTCTAGCATCAGGAATAGCACGCTCTTGAATAATGTATTTAGAATAACTTCCAAAACGCTCTCCCATTATATCTTCAAGAGTATAATCCCAAATACGTTCTAATACTTCTTTAGTTTCTGTTTTTTTAGCCATTTTATCACTTCCTTATACTGTCTTACTTCCTCTACTATTAATTTCTTCCTTAAATTTTGATGCATCTTCTCCATTTATGGTCTCTAAGTTTTCTAGACCTTTAATACTAGTTAAATTATCACAAACAAAAAACCAACCTATACTATGCAAACTTTTTAAACCCTCTGCATTAGTCAAACTATCAAAATAAGCATATATACCTATAGTTTGTAGCCTCTCTAGGCCTTCTGCACTAATTAATTTATAAAAACCCGCACTACCACCTATACTTTGTAAATTTCCTAAGCCTTCGGCACTAATTAAATTATAAAACTCAGCATCTCCATCAATATTTTGCAAATTTTCTAAGCCTTCGGCACTAGTTAAACTTTTAAAATTGCCATTTCCACCTATATTTTGTAAGTTATTTAATCCTTTCGCACTGGTTAAACTATTAAAGTAAGCATTTTTGCTTATATTTTGTAAGTTCTCTAAGCCCTTGGCACTGGTTAAAATTAAAAAAACAGCATCTCCATCAATATTTTGCAAATTTTCTAAGCCTTCGGAATTAGTTAAACTTCTAAAATTACCATCTCCACCTATATTTTGTAATTTTTCCAAACCTCTAGCGCTGATTAAGTTATTAAAATAAGCATCTCCTATTATATATTGTAAATTTCTAAAATTATCTGTTAAATTTGCACCAGTAAATTTTAAATCGCCATAAAAACATATAATATCATTACTTTCAAAATCAGAAAGTTTTGTTCCAATATTTTCTTCTTTACAGCTAAACACAAAGGCCAAATCTTTCTTGTTATTTCTTCTATCTTTAATTTCATTAATTCTAGGGTCTTTACTGTAACCAAATCCTTCTATTTTTGAGTCTACCTCATATAAGAAACTTAACTCTTCTTTAGTTAATTCTTTTGCTTCATTAACTTTTTTATCTATTTCTGTTAATAGTCTCATATCATTAACTTTCTTTAAGTATTTATCTTTATCAGGAAATTCATTTAGTTTTTCTTCGGCAATAGGAGTCATACATCCTTCTAAGTTCTGGTGTTCTCCTACTCCTCTTACTTCTCCTATCTTATCTTTTCCATCCATTCTAATAGCAATTCTAGGTTCTTTATATCCTCCCTCGTTATCTTTTGTATAATAGACATAAAAATCTCCATTAGAAAGTTGATCTTTAGCTTTCTCTTCTCCTGCTGTACACCATCCTGTATTTTTACCTTGAAGTGACTCCCATAGTGGCTTATAATCACTACCTTGGTCATATTTTACCCATATACCATCTGTATCATTGCCTCTATTTACATAACCAGTATTTGTTAAGTAATATTCATATAATTTCTTAAAACTTTCACCATTTTCTAAAGCTTCTCTTGCTTCTTCACTTATCTCTTCATTAGTTCCTATTTCTTTTGCCAAAGTATCATATACTCTTGCTAATGCTTCTCTATTTAATTCTATAAAGGCATCTGTTGTTGTTTTACTTCTTTTTCCCAGCTCCCATTTTTCTTTATCAAATTTATTTAATTTTAACATTCCTCTAAAAGCATAATGCTTAAACCACATTGGGTACATTGCATCATCACTTGTTAAATAGTCTATCCACATATCAAGAGATTTTTCTTGTTCTTTTTGCACACTCAAAAGCATTTCTTCTTTCATTTCATCTGTTACATTAATATCTCCATAACCTCTTTCTCTTGCTATTCTTTTCTGTAAATTAATATAACTTTCAGGTAATTCTTTTATTACATATTTATCATAATAAAACTGCTTTAATACCTCCATTTTATGAGGACTATCTTTTGCTATATCATGTACTCTTTCTAGTCTTTCTAAGTATTTTCCTATCTTTTCAGTAGGACTATCACTTTTCTTTGCTGTATGCATGATAGCATCTTCCATATGCATATTATTATATAAACTATTTAAAAACTCTTCTCCATTTTTATATTTCATAAGCAATTTCTCCTAAATCTTATAATCATCTTCTAGAGTAAACTCAACATTTTCATCTATCCACTCTTTACGAGGAGCGACTTCATCTCCCATAAGAACAGAGACACGTTTTTCTGCTAGTTGAGCATCTTCTATTTTAACTCTAATTAAAGTTCTTGAACCAGGCTTCATAGTAGTTTCACATAACTGATCTGCATTCATTTCACCAAGACCTTTATATCTTTGGATTTCACATTTCTTACCTTTAGACTTTTCTTTCATCTCTTCTACAGTATAAGCATACTCTATATTTTTACCACTTTGGATTTTAAATAGTGGAGGAAGTGCTACATAAAGTCTTCCATCTTCTATTAATGGTCTCATATAACGATAGAAGAATGTCAGAAGTAAACACTGAATATGTCCACCATCTTCATCAGCATCGCTCATGATGATTACTTTATTATATTCACAGTCATTTATATCAAAGTTAGCCCCATAACCTGCTCCAATAGTATAAATCATGGTATTAATCTCTTCATTCTTTAAGATATCTTCTACTTTAGCTTTCTCTGTATTTAAAACTTTACCACGTAAAGGAAGTATTGCTTGATATTTTCTATCTCTTCCTTGCTTTGCAGAACCACCTGCAGAGTCACCCTCTACTAAGAATAGTTCTTTTTTAGATTTATCTTTAGACTGAGCTGGAGTAAGTTTACCAGATAAGGCTCTTTCCTTAGGATTTTTACTTTTACCCTTCCTTGCTTCTTCTCTTGCCTTCCTTGCTGCTTCTCTTGCTACTTTACTTTTTAATGATTTAGTAATTATCTCAGTTGCAATCGCTTTATTCTCTTCTAAATAAAATTGTAATTTCCCACTAACAATAGAATCTACTATCGCTCTAGCTTGAGGTGTTCCAAGTTTTCCTTTAGTCTGTCCTTCAAATTGCAACAAGTCCTCTGGTATTTTAAGAGAAATGACAGCGGTTAAACCTTCTCTAACATCACTACCTTCAAGGGCTTTCTCTTTACCTTTAATAAATCCATTATTTTTAGCATAGTCATTAAAAACACGAGTTAGGGCCGTTTTAAACCCTACTTCATGAGTACCACCATCACTAGTTTTAACATTATTAACAAATGATACAATATTCTCTTGATATGTATCAGTATATTGCATAGCGATTTCTACATCTATTTTATTTTTAACCCCTTCAAAGTCTAATACATTATGTAGAGTAGTTTTATCTTCGTTTAAGTATTCTACAAAGGCAACTAAACCTGTTTCATAACAAAACTTAGCATGTCTATCATCTTCTTCATCATGTACTTCAATAGTTAAACCTTTTAAAAGAAAAGCAGACTCTTGCATTCTTTCACAGATAGTTGTATATGAAAAGTTTGTAGTTGAAAATATTTCAGGGTCAGGTAGGAATCTAACTGTTGTACCTGTTTTATTAGTAGTACCAATCTTCTTTAAAGGAACTGCTACCTTTCCTCCATTTTCAAAACGAATATAGTACTCTCCCTTATCTCTTTTTATTGTTACTTCCATCCATTTCGATAAGGCATTAACAACACTACCACCAACACCATGAAGTCCTCCTGATACTTTATATCCTGCTTCTTCAAATTTACCTCCAGCATGAAGAACTGTATAAATAACTTCAGGAGTAGGTTTACCTGATGCATGCATTCCAACAGGTACACCTCTACCTTCATCACTTACACTAACACTTTTATCAGAATGAATTGTTATAACAATATGTTTTCCATATCCATTTATCGCTTCATCTATAGAATTATCAACAATTTCCCATACTAAATGATGTAGACCTCTTTTATCAGTAGAACCAATATACATACCAGGTCTTTTTCTAACTGCTTCTAATCCCTCTAATATTTTTATTGAACTGTCATCATATTTTACTGCCATTATTTCACATCCTTCAAGATTTCAAAAAAAAGATACAAAAGCTTATCTCTTTTGCCCTTATCTATTCTTTTCAAGGTATATTTTATCAAAAAAAAGAAGCAAATTCAAGAAAACTTCTTTCTATTTACACATTTTTAAGCATTACATTAATAATTTTATATCTTTTCTATTCATTCCAGTCACTTTCATTATATCTTTTATAGGCAAACCTATTTTAAGAAGATTCTTTGCAATAGATTTTTTTTCGTTATTAGCACCATCTTTTTTTC
>CAMMMH010000043.1 GCA_946497955.1 uncultured Mycoplasmatota bacterium
CAATAGATTTTTTTTCGTTATTAGCACCATCTTTTTTTCCTTGCTCAATTCCTTGTTCAATACCTTCTTCTCTAGCAATATTACTATGATACTCTATCTTTAAAGCTTCCTCTTCTTTTCTTCTTTTCTCAGGGTCATATAGTCCTATATTAGCAATGTCATCTGTTAGTTCATATAATCTTTTAGTACAACCTTCCATTAATTCATCATCTCCTTACATTAGCATTGTTACTTGTTTTTTAGAAAGTCCAGTCGCTTTAACTATATCTTTTATAGGCATACCTATATTAAGAAGATTCTTTGCAATAGATTTTTTTTCGTTATTAGCACCATCTTTTTTTCCTTGCTCAATTCCTTGCTCAATTCCTTGTTCAATACCTTTTTCTCTAGCAATATTACTATGATACTCTATCTTTAAAGCTTCCTCTTCCTTTCTTCTTTTCTCAGGATCATATAGTCCTATATTATCAATGTTATCTGTTAGTTCATATAATCTTTCTGCTACTTCCATAAGTTCCTCGTCTCCTTCCGCTATTTTTTTAATTTCTAGATAATCATCTAACATTAATATTACTAATTCTTTGTCTAATTTAGTTAATTCTTCTTCATTAAGATACTTATTATAACTTTTCATCATGTCTATATGTATCTTTTCACTTGTTTTAGTCTCTATTATATTTTCATTATTCTTCATATAAAATTTAGATATGTTCTCTTTTCCTAAACATTCTTCAAAGTTATCGAAGATATCAAAGTTAATCTGTATTACTTTTATTTTCTTACTATACTCTTCACCTTTACTTAATAATTCGCCTTTTAATTTTCCAAAGTAAGCATCATTTCTTTCTATCAGTCCATCCCAGTATCCACGATTACATTCTAAGTTAATAATAAATCCTGGTAATTTAAAGATAAAATCAGATACTTTCTTTCTTTCAAGAGCATTCGCTATTTTATGTTCAACATTCTGTTCTTTAAAGTTTTTAATAATAAAATCTTTATCAAGCCCAGTTAATTTAGATATTAAATCTCCTAAATATAAAAGACATCCACCCATAATAGCTTTAAATACACCATCAAGTGTTCCTTCATAGACAAAGTTATTAGATATCATATATTCTCTAATCTTTTCATTAGAGACATTCTTTGGAATTTTTCTTTCACGAAATTTTTTCATACTTTCTCCTTTCTGCAAGTGTTATAGCATAGTCTATAAATGATTGCAAAAAGGCAATTTTTAAAATTCATAAAAAATCTGCTTTCAATTTAATATTTTCTCTAGGGAAATTTTAAATATTCACATCAAAAATCACTTCAATTTACAAAATTCACATAAATTTAATTTTTTTCATCACTCCTTCTTTTTCCATCTTTTATGCATCGCCTCTTCTACTTATAAGGTATCATAATAGATAGATTTAGTCAAGAAAAAAAGAAGCAAACATGATAAACTCATGAATGCTTACTTTTAAAACATCTCAAAAAATTAATTACAAAAATTTAAACACTTTATGTCAAACTCTACTATAAGTATATTTAATTATTAGTACTTAAAACAAGGCGGAAAGAGGTAGTATAATGTGCATTTCCAGAAAAATTAAAATGATAAAATATTCCTGCATTTTCACTTACAAAATAACTACCACCATTATATAACCAAGGAGAAGTTTGATTACATAATGTCATACTATCATTATACCATGCAGATACTTCTGATAACCCATGTGATAAGCATAGGCTTCCATTACATGCATCACTTACTATATCACTTGTATATTTATCATAATACTTTGACTCTGGCATAATTTCAAAACCACTACTTCCTACTTCATCATTATAATTACCCATTACATACTCAGAAGCACCACCGCTCATATCATATACACCATAGATATTTCCTGTTGTACTTGCACCTGTTCCATTTATATCTATATCATAAGTATATTGACATCCATAATCTGTATTTCCATTACTTTGACTACCATAACTACAACCTGTTATATATTGATCCGATTTATTTTGATATATCTCTTTATTCGCACCATTAAAATTAGTATTTCCTAACTTACCATATTTAGACTGGCTAAGGTAACTAATCACAGCCCACTCACTATTTTTCATCATATGAGTATCTATGCTACTACTAAACCCATATCTATTCCCTTCATCATTCATCTTTAAACTTACATTGAAAGCATTACTTACATTTATATTCCTCCAACTCGTTACATTAGGTTTTATCATTGGATCTAGACTAGTAGTATTGCCTCCACCACTACTAAGAGAAGGATTACTACTACTTGTTTCAAACTTTCCTACCCATATTCCAGAAAGCTCCACATCTCCAAAAGTAAAAGCATCTGGGGTATACCAACTGTTATCTTTTATTCCTTCACTTACTAGGTATTTTGCGCTCCCTTTTTCTTTGGTATCAGTATCAATAAACTTTATATCTATCTCACCCGGTGATAATCTAGTTGGTATATTATCTAAATACTCCCCTTGTTTACCATAATAATTTCCATCAACACTACCTATTGTATAACTATATCTTGGTATCCATACCCACATTGTCTCTATATCATCCATATTTATTACTGTTCCTATATCTGCACTTAAATAGTTTTCTCTTGTAGCACTACTAACTGTTACAGCATTAGCCCATTTTAATTCATCATAATTATACCAATTATTATCTTTATCTGTTTTAACCCAGTTAGTACCATTATATGTAACAGCAATCATATTATCATCTAGTTCTGGTTCGTTAGGTTTTACTCTTTCTTGACTCACTTCTACTCTTAACTTACCACTAAAGACTTGACCACTATAATTTCCATCCACTTCATCAGTTATCCATAGTTTTAAATTATATTTATTAGCAGAATCACCTTCTATGGTTCCACTGTCCAAGACTCTACTTGAATTACTTTTTATACTTGTTAATAGAGAGGCTCCATTACTTATATTATTTTTAGTTAAGTTATATTTTAAATACTTATCATCAATTCTAGTATCAGTATCATCAATAGTATTATCATCTAAATAAATGGTATAATCTACAGCCTTATTACCATTATTTCTTAATTCAAAAGTAGAACCATCTAAAGATAAGCCTTCACTATCACTTATACTTACGGCATTATCTAAACTTATCCCTTCACTTGTTTCATCCAGTACTAAATCTAATGTTCCTACTTTTACAATCTCTTCACTACCAAATAACTCTGTTCTAAAATAAGCATAAGTTAATGCTAATAATAATATTAAAACTAGTAGTATACTTATAATCATTACTGTTATTTTATTCTTATTTTTCATCATCTTACTCCTTTCATTATTACACTCAAAAAAGAATAGAATTATCCTCTATTCTTTTAAGTCATAATGAAAGAAAGTAACTAAATTACTACTAAACTGCCCCCCCCCAAGTAACATATTGTAAACAAATTCTCCTCATTTTTTTACCTTCTCTCTTCTTATTTACTAGTGTCATCGTATTCATTTCTCTCACATGTATATCCACTATTTTCTAGTTCTTGTTCAATAGTAGTAACACTTTGATTTAATTCATACTCTGGATAAAATCCTTCAAACTCTGTAATATTATTAGTAATAAAATCCATATCAAGTTTTTCATAATTTATATTTTGGGTAGTAACTTGTACTGCTGCACTTACACTACAATCTGCTGTCATACCAATATCATTTTCATCTAAAACAGTCTTAAGAAACTCACATGAATTTTCTCTTTCTGTTAAGATACTATTATCAGTTGCAGTATCTGCTAATCTATTAGTTGTAGTCATTCTACTACTCTTTAGTCGATTCTTCTCATATTTAAAACTCAAATCATAGGTATAATCTAAATTATCAGTAGAGTTCCTAAAAGTACAACTCATAGTTCCACTTTTTAATTCGTTAACACCATTTTTTTCATTCATATAATCAGTTACATATTCCGTAATATCAGGTAGAAAATAAACAAATGCAAATAAAAATATTAATAGTAATACTAGAAATACAGGATGTCCTTTTTTCTTTTTACCAGTAGTATTTTCTTCTATTTTAGCAGAAGTTGGAACTGCATTATCTTGATTATTATCTGCGCTTTTCTCTTGACTTACCTCAGTAGTATTAGAAGCTTCTACTACTTTAGGTTCATTATTAACTGGAGTAGAATTTACAGTATTATCAGTTTCTGGTGTTACCACTTTAGGAGTTTCTTCATTAGTTTTATTATTATCATTTTTATTATCCATAGACTACACCCTTTCATTTATTCTTTATCTAATCTAAATAAATTATAACATTTTACTTTAAAAACGTAAACTATTTATTTGCTTTTGATAATCTTCACTATTTGTTATATAATTACCACTTACTATAATATCAGTTAAATTATGGATTTTTTTGGCAACTATATCATTAACTCCACCATCAACGCTTACTCTAAATTTAAAGTCTTTATATTCTTTTTTTAGGACTTTTAATTCTTTTAATTTGTCTATTGTTTTATCAATAAACTTTTGTCCACCTTTACCTGGTATAACTCCCATTACTAATATTAAATCTATATATGGTAAATAAGGTATTAATTTTTCTACTTTATCATCTGGATTAAGAGCAAGTCCTGCTTTAATACCATAACTTTTAATTAGTTTAAGATTACTTAGGGTATCTTCTAGGGTATCTAAATGTATAGTGATATACTCTGTATTTAGACTAGCATAGTCACTAATATAAATACTAGGAGATGCAACCATTAAATGAACATCTAATCTTTTATCGGTAAATTTATAGATATATCTCATCTCTTTAAATGGTAATGATTTATTCTCTACATACTTACCATCCATAACATCTACATGAATAAAGTCTACATCTGTATCGTTTAACTTTGTTAAAGTATTTGGTATATCTTTACTAGTTAAAAAAGATGCACTAATCATTTAATCGCCTCCTCATAGAACTTTAAATAACTATCATATCTACTTTTAAGAATTTCTCCATCTTCCACTGCTTTTTTTATCACACATTCTTTTTCTTTAGTATGAGAACAATCTCTAAAAGGACAGGAGTAATTAGAAAACTCTCTAAAAGCATATTTGATATCTTCTTTTTTATAAATAGAAAGGTCTAAAGCTGAAAAGCCTGGGGTATCAAGGACTTTACCATCTAAAAAGTCATATAATTCTACATTTCTTGTTGTATGTCTTCCTCTACCAAGAGCAAGAGAGACTTCTCCTGTCTTTAAATTCCAATTAGGATTTAACTTGTTTAAAAGAGTACTCTTCCCTGCCCCTGTTTGTCCTATAAAGACAACTGTCTTATCTTTAATTAATTCTTTTATTTTATCAAGTTCTAAATTAGTAAGAACAGTATAGCCTATATTAGTATAATATACCATTATCTCTTTTATTTTATCATAAGATTTCCTACTAACTAAATCAGTCTTAGTTAAGCAGATAACAACATCTATCTTTTGTAGTTCCATATGGGCGATAAATTTATCTAATAAACCTAAAGAAAAATCCGGATTAACAAGACTTGTTATAATGAAAGCTCTATCAATATTACTTACCATAGGTCTATTAAAGGTATTTTTTCTAGGTAATATTTCTTCTATTACTAAACTTTTCTCATTAAATCTAACATAATCCCCAACTTTAGGTATTAGTTTATCTTTTCTAAATTTACCTCTAGGTATTGTATTATAAGTTTTATTATTACTAGATACTATATGTCTATTACTACTTATTTTAATAATTTGTCCTTGCATTTTTTCTCCTAATCGTTTTGTCCAGTTCCACCTTGAGGATTTGAAGGATTTTTATTGCCATCATTTTCTTCTTGCTCTGTTGTAGTAGTATCATCATCCTTAGACTCTACTAATCTACCAATTGTAATAGTTACACTATCATTATTTCTAACTGTAGAACCATTAGGACGTGATTGAGTAATAATCTTACCATCCATGTTTTTATCTGTTACATCTTGATATTCTGTTGTTACAGTTACACAGGCATTATTTGCCCAACTTGTTACTGCATCTGCTGTTTGTAAATACCAGTCTGGGAAAGTAATGTCTTTTAGAACTGTTAATGTTATATCATCTCCTGATTTAACTTCACTGCCTTCATCAAGTGATTGAGAAATAACAAGGTTTTGTCCTATTACAGAACAAGTTGTAGAATCAGGTTCTATTTCTTGTATTTTAACTTCTAGTCCCATATCTTCTAGAGTCTTTCTTACTTCATTAACATCCATATTAACATAGTTTTCAAGTTCATATGTCTTAACACCTGTTGATTTAAAAAGAGTTACTCTTGTACCCTCTTTAACAGTACTACCACTTTTTGGGTCAGTTCTAATAATTCTATTTTTCTTAACATCTTCACTACTTACTTCTTCTATTTTACTATTAACAGTAAGTCCGGCATCTTCAAGGGTATCTTCCGCTTTACTAACTGTCATACCACTAACATCTGGTACTTTAACATCTTTTTCGGCTGTTAAGGCAGGGATAATAAAGAACACTGATATTAATGCTACCACGATAACGCCAGCGATTATTGATAAAGCGATAATTAATTTATTGGATTTTTTTACCTTTTCATCAGTAATAGGTGTCGCGATACCTTCATTTTCATCACTAATTGGTTTCATTATTTTTGTTGTCTCATCCACTTCATTTTCAGGATATGGATAAACATAAGGTGGTTCATTTATTCTATCATCATTTAAAGCGGTTAATAAGTCATTATGCATACTCTTAGCATCATCATATCTATTTTTAGGGTTCTTAGCAGTGGCTTTCAAAATAATATTTTCGATACTTTGGGGAATATCATTATTTAATTTATGAACATCAGGTAGAGGTTCTTTCATTTGTTTTAGGGCAATTTCAACAGCACTATCTCCTTTGAAAGGTAGTTCTCCTGTTAATAATTCATAGAAAATAATTCCCATCGAATAAATATCACTCTTAATAGTTGCCCCTTTACCAGCTGCTTGTTCAGGAGGTAAATAGTGAACTGAACCCATTACTGAATTAGTCTGTGTTAATTGGGTAGAGTTAAGAGCCATAGCAATACCAAAGTCTGTTATTTTAATTTGTCCATCATCTTGTATCATTATATTTTGGGGTTTTAAATCTCTATGAACGATATATGAGTCATGAGCATGAGCCATACCATCTGTTAATTGTAACATGATATCTATCGCTTCTGATAATGTTAGACTACCACGTTTTTTAAGTAATTGTTTTAAAGTCTTTCCTTCCACGTACTCCATAACGATATAATAAAGTCCATTATCTTCTCCTACATCATACATGGCAACGATATTAGGATGAGAAAGACTAGAAGCTGATAAAGCTTCACGTTGAAAACGTCTTACAAACTTCTCATCATTTGCAAGGTCACCCCTTAATACTTTTATCGCCACATTTCTATCAAGTATAGTATCATATGCAAGATAGACATTAGCCATACCACCTTCGCCTATTGATTTAATTATCTCATAACGACCATTAATTTTTTGCCCCTTTGTAACCATTATTCTTCACCTTCTCCTAAAATTAAGTATGCTACTGATATATTATCAGTACCCCCTCGATTATTTGCTTTCCTAATTAATTTTATAACTTTATCTTCAATATCTCCTTCTCCAGTTAAGACTTTTTCAATAGACTCTTCATCTAACATATTAGTAAGTCCATCACTAGATAAAAGTATAGCATCTATTTCCATATCACAATCAAAGATATCTATATCTATTGGGTCATTTGCCCCAAGTGCTTTCATCAAAACATTTTTCTTAGGATGGTCCTTAGCTTCTTCTTCTGTTAATTCTCCAGCTGAGACTAATAAGTTTACTAATGTATGGTCATATGTTACTTTATGAAGTTTATTATCTTTAATAACAAAGCCAGAAGAATCACCAATATTACCAAATAATATATAGTCTTTAGTAATGATAGCGGTAACAAGGGTTGTTCCCATACCTTTACTTTCAGGATGAGTCTTCTCATGTCTAAAAATACTATCATTTATTTCATTAACACTATCTCTTAAAAAGTTAACAGCATCCATCTTACTCATATTGTGAAAGTTTTCATTAAAGTCTTTAGCAAGATGAGTTATAGCAATAGAGGATGCGACTTCTCCTGCAGAATGTCCTCCCATACCATCAGCGATTGCCATAAGTGTATCATTATCACTATTGTGTACTATTAGAACACTATCTTCATTATGGTCTCTAACCTTTCCTGCATCAGTTAAATAAAACGATTTCATATTTCCTCCTTCTTACTTCTAAGCTGTCCACAAGCAGCACTAATAGTACCACCAAATTCTCGCCTAATTGTAACTGTAATATTGTTTTTCTTTAGTATATCATAAAACTTGGCAATTGTTAAAGGGTTACTTCGTTTATACTGTAAAGCTTCTGTTTCATTATATGGTATTAAATTAACATAGCAGTTTATTCCTTTAAGTAAATGAACAAGTTCTAAAGCATTATCAACACTATCGTTAACTCTAGCTAGCATTATATATTCAAAGGTTACTCTTCTATTAGTCTTCTCTAAATATATTTTAATAGCATTTATCAAATCTTTTAAAGGATAAGCTTTAGCGATAGGCATTATTTCACCTCTTAGTTTATCATTGGGAGCATGTAGACTAATCGCAAGATTTACTTGATAAGGAAACTCACTAAATTCTAGTATTTTAGGAACAAGTCCACAAGTTGATACAGTTATATGTCTTGCCCCTATATTAAGGCCTTTAGGATGATTTATAATTCTTATAAAGTTACAAATATTATCATAATTATCAAAAGGCTCTCCTATTCCCATAATAACAACATGACTAATTCTAAGGTCAGACTCATTTTCTACTTTAAGTATTTGCTCTACCATCTCTCCAGTAGCTAAATTACGGACCTTCTTACGTCTACCTGATTCACAAAACTTACAGCCCATATTACATCCTACTTGACTAGATATACAAAGACTATTGCCATAATCATGGTTCATAAGTACGGCTTCAATATGTTCACCATCTCTAAGTTTAAATAAGTACTTTCTAACGTCTTTAGCTTTTTCTACTGTAACTATCTCTATATTAGAAATAGTAAAGTCTTTACTTAGTTTTTCTCTTGTCTCTTTCTTTATATTAGTTGCATCACTAAAAGAAGTAATTCTCTTATTATAAAGCCATGAGAAAAGTTCTGTAGCATAATATTTTTTCTCACCTATTTTTAGAAAGTATTCTGTTAATTCATCTATAGTTAAATCATATATACTCATAACTCACCTCTACAACTACATATATTATAGAACAAATAAAACAAAATAAATTTTGTTTCTCCCTTGTCGTTATCTCCAAGGATTCCTACTTCATAGATAGAGTAACCTCTATTCTCCATAGGCTTAAATTCCGATAGTCGCTACCGTACTAATTTGATTTTACTATTAAACTATTATTTTGTCTATCTAAAACTTTTATCTAAACTAAACTCTCTAAATTATAGTGTAACTTTAATCCTTCTAACAATATGTTTAAACTTGCATTTATATCTCTATCATTATGTGAGCCACATTTAGGACAATTATATTCTCTTATACTTAAATCTTTTAACTTACTATTCTTATATCCACAATAGCTACATATTTGACTACTTGGATAATAAGTATCTATCTTATAATAAATCTTTCCTTTTATCTTACATTTCCACTCTATTAGAGAACGTAATCTACTAACAGCAGCATCTGATAGACTTTTATTAAATGTTTTTTTCTTATCTTTAAACATATCTTTTACTAATAAACTCTCTGTTACTATAATATCATGTTCATCAACTATTTCATTTGCAATATCATTTAAATAATGTTTTCTATAATTTTTAATCTTAGCATGTAATCTTGCTATTTTTTCTTTTGTCTTTAAATAGTTTTTACTACCTTTAATTTGTCTTGATAACTTTCTTTGTAACCTTTTTAATCTCTTTTCAAACTTCATTAATACTTTCAGATTACTATATTTAATGCCATCACTTGTTACTACTAAATCTTTTATACCTAAGTCTATTCCTACTATAGTAGTAGGTGTTACTTTCTCTATTAAGATATCTTCTACTACAACTACACTTACATAGTATTTACATGTAGATTCTCTTGATATAGTTGCATTTAATATTTTACCATCTATTCTTTCTTTATTTCTATAACCTCTTATTTTTATTTTACCTAGCTTAGGTAATTTTATAAATCTATTCAATAAATCTACTTCTATATTACTATATTCTTTTTCTTTATAAGTACTTTTTATACAACTAGTTCTATAAGACTGTTTACTAAATCTATTTTTAAATTTAGGATAACCTTTTCTTTTAGCATAATAATCATTAAAAGCTTTACATAAATCATCTACAGCAGAACATAATACAGTTGAATCTACTTCTTTTAAAAATTCATTTTCTTCTTTTAATTTAGGTAAATCTTTATGTAAATCAAATCTATTTATACTATTATTATCTTTTAAATAATTAAGATAATGATTATATACAAATCTTTTACATCCTAAAGTTTTGTTTATTAATCTCTTTTGGTCATTTGTTGGATATAATCTAAACTTATATGCTTTATATATCTCCATAATCCATTTCCCCCTGCTTAATATTTGTAACTTAAGTGTACATTATAGAAGATATGTTTGTCAATACATTTATTCGGTTTTATTCGTTAAAAAACGCAATTTCCTTATATACAAAAAAACTGATAAAATGTATCTATCAGTTTTGTAATATTTAGTCAGTTAAGTCCTCTAGCTCTTCTATACCTAGTCCAGTAACCTTTATTATATCTTCTTTAGGGGTACATATATTAAGAAGATTCTTAGCAATTTCTATTTCTTTTGCCTTAGCACCCTCTTCTTTTCCTTTAGTAATTCCGTTTTCGTAGCCATTATCATAACCATTATCATAACCATCATCATAGCCATCAAGTCTTGCAGAGTTTATCTCTTTTCTTCTCATTTTCTCAGCATCATAAAGGACTCTAAACTCATCATTTTCAC
>CAMMMH010000044.1 GCA_946497955.1 uncultured Mycoplasmatota bacterium
TTTCATATCTAGCACTTAAATTGTACCACATTTTTAATTTCCGAACAACTCTAATGATTAGAAAAGTTGCCAATAAAAATAGAAGGTAGTAGTTATCTTCTATTTTGTATTTGCACATTATCATTAATATTAGCAATTTGACTAGTTATAATATAAATATAATTAAAAATATCTTGATATTCTGCATAAATTAAATCAAATACTTCCATTCTATTAACTTCATCTATCATGATAAGTTTATTTTCCTTAACCTTATCTCTTATGTTAAAGTCGTCTAAAAGAGTAGTGTTAATATCATAGAAGTCTACATCTATATACCAATTATCTCTACTTTCTTCTGTTACTCTAATACCGATAGGATAAGAATAATCAGTTGATTTTAGATATTCAACTATTTCTTTACTTTCACTTTCAAGGTAAATATTAATATTATTAGAATAACTTCTTACCATATTTAAAACTAAATCAGTAAATAGAGCATTATTTTCTTTTTGGTCCGCAAGTTCAAGTATTAAATACTTGCCTCTATTTTGAAAAACATAAAGAATTTGTCTTAATGTAACTATCTGTTGTTTTTGTACACTACTTCCAACATTAAAATATAAAAAATCTTTTAAAGTATAATCATCTATTTCATTAACTCCTTTTGTAAAAAGATTTACGATTTCATCACTTAAAGTAATAATCTCTTTGTCTTTAGTTAAATAAAGTTTAAATTTAAAGCCATCAATATATGGAGCATTAAGCCCTAAATAAATAGCATCTAACGTATTACTAGCGACATTTTTAGTAGAAGCACCACCATTTGCAATTACTTTCATAGTATCCTCCCTTTATTAAAATTTTATGTTTTATTTTCTTTTAAAATTCTAAAAAATATGCTATAATATGAGACAGAAAAAGAGGTGGTGTGTATGGCATTAAAAGATATAAAAGGTGTAGGACCTAGAGCGTTAACACTTCTTTCTAAGATAGGGATAAATACCGTAGATGATTTAGTTACGCATTATCCTTTTAGATATGAATTTTTAGTTAGAGGAAATTTAGCCGAAACAAATGATGGAGATCATATAATTATAGATGGAAAAATAGAAAGTAGCCCCATATTAGTTAGATTTAAAGCAGGACTTAATAAGATGAACTTTAGATTAGTAACTGCTAGTGGAGTTGTGGGAGTATCAATATTTAATAGGGCTTTCTTAAAAAGTCAACTTACTGTTGGAACTACTGTTACCGTAATAGGTAAGTTTGATAAACCTAAAAATGTTATAACAGCTTCAGAAATAAAGATGGAGTCACTTTCTAATAAAGTAAAGATAGAGCCAGTTTATCATTTAACTAGTGGCTTAACTAATAAAAATATGGCTTTATATATTAATATGGCTTTACTTAGTCAAAGTAAAGAGATACATGATAGTATTCCGTTAAAGTATCAAGAGAAGTATAATTTTTCTAATAAGAGACTTGCTTTAAATATAGTACATAATCCACCTAGTAAAGAGAAGTTAAAAGAAGCGATGATAAGACTTAAGTATGAAGAGTTATTTGAGTTTATGTTTAAGATTAATTACTTAAAAGAAGAGAATAAGAAGGCACATAGCGGTATTGCAAGAAGTATAGATGAATCTAAAGTAGATGAATTTATTTCTCATCTTCCATATGAACTTACTAAAGATCAAGTAACTGCTGTCAATACAATTATTAAAGACTTAGAAAGTCCTAATAGAATGAATAGATTACTACAAGGTGATGTTGGTAGTGGGAAGACTATTGTTTCTTTTATAGCGATGTATGCAAACTATTTAAGTGGTTATCAAAGTGCTTTAATGGCTCCTACTGAGATACTTGCAACACAACACTTTAGTAATTTAAAAGATATCTTCAAAGATTATAATTTAAATATGGCTTTACTTACAGGTTCAACTCCTAAAAAAGAAAAAGATTTAATTTATGAAGAGTTAAAGAACGGTGATATAGATATAATTGTAGGTACTCATGCTTTAATTCAAGATGATGTTACTTATCATAATTTAGGACTTGTAATAACAGATGAACAACATCGTTTTGGAGTTAATCAAAGGGCCAATTTACAGAATAAAGGACAAAAGCCTGATACTCTTTATATGAGTGCAACTCCAATTCCAAGAACTTATGCTTTAACTATTTATGGAGATATGGATGTTTCTACTATTAAGACAAGACCTAAAGGAAGAAAGAAGATTAAGACAGTAGTTAAAACTAATAAAGAGATTAAAGATGTTTTAGAAATGATGTATGAAGAGTTGAAACAAGGACATCAGATATATGTTATCGCTCCTTTAATAGAAGAGAGTGAAAACAGTGATTTAACTAATGTAAATGATTTGAAAGAGAAGATGACACTTGCTTTTGGTAGTAAATATAAAATAGATTTAGTTCATGGTAAAATGGCTAGTGCTGCTAAAGAGTTAATTATGAATGAGTTTTTACAAAATAAAGTACAGATACTAATTAGTACCACTGTTATTGAAGTTGGAGTAGATGTTCCTAATGCGACAATGATGGTAATATTTAATGCTGAAAGATTTGGCTTATCTACACTTCATCAGTTAAGGGGAAGAGTTGGAAGAAGTGAATTACAGTCTAGTTGTATCTTAATCAGTGATAATGATACGAAAAGACTTGAGATTATGGAAAATACTAATGATGGTTTTGAAATTAGTGAAGAAGATTTTAAGCTTAGAGGACATGGAGATTTGTTTGGAACTAAACAAAGTGGTGATATGACCTTTAAAATAGCAGATTTAAAAGCAGATTATAAAATATTGTTACAAGCAAGGGAAGATTCGCTAGAATACTTACTAGATAAAGAAACAGATGCTAATAAGTTAAGACTTATTGGAACAATTATACATAGCTAATTGTAAAATTTTTCTAAAATTTTCAAAATCAAATTGACAAGTTGGGAATTTTTAGATATGATTAATGTACATGATAAGTTTTTTGCTTATCATGGTGATATAGTCCACTATCTAAGTGTGGATTTATATTCAACCGAACCCCCTGAAGGAGCCGAAAGGCTCCGCTTTTGTTTATTTTATAAGGATTTTAAGCCTTTAAAAATATTTTAGGTGCTATTTAGGTGCTAAAATACATAAAAAAATAATGGTAAGCGATTAAACTTACCATTATTTTACGTTTATAGACATATTTCTATATCATTTTTTTCATTAGTTATATTATTATTATCAATAGTATTTTTTTCTTTTTCTCTTTCTCTTTCAGCTAGTAAAATACTATTGTTTTTATTTATGAGCTTAACTATATCTTCAAGTTTATTTTGATACATGTGAGAGTAGGTATTTAGTGTTTCATCAATTTTAGTATGACCTAAATACTTGGCTACTAGAGTAATACTAGCACCATAATTTATTAAGAAAGAAGCACAGGAGTGTCTAAAGTCGTGTATTCTTATTTGCTTTACCTGTGCTAATTTACAATTTCTATTTTTTCTACTTCTAATAGAGTCTTTTGTAAGAGGTAAATCATTACCAAAAACAAACCACTCTTGAGAAAAGTTTTTAAACTCTTTTTTATAATCGTATAACCTTTTTAAATCAGCTAGTAGTAAATCATTGATAGGTAAGTCACGATTACTATTTTGTGTTTTTAATGGACTTAATTTGTAGTTATCCATACTATAAATTGATGGTATTTGTTTATATATTCTCATTATCTTATTTTTAAAATCTATATCTTTCCATTGTAAGCCTCTTAATTCTCCTTTACGAAGTCCCATATAATAAAGAGTTTCAAATAGGGGCTTAAACATTATATCATCTTCAACTGATATAAATTGATTAAACTCATCAATAGTAAAAAATAGCATTTCTTTTTTCAATTCATTAGGATTAGTAAAGTTAGTCATTTTATTATATACTGGAGTAAAATTAAAATCATACCATTTGCTACCATAATTTAATATTGCTTTTATAAACTTAAATAAATCATTTTTATAAGAAGTAGCTAGAGGTAATTTATTAATTTCTTTCTTCCATAATTCAAAATGATTAATATTAAAATCCTTTAATTTTATATTATCGAAATACTGTAAATACTTAACTCTATCTCTATAAGTTTTTATTGTACTTTCTCTAACTTTATCACTTTGATAATCATAAAAAGATAAATATAAATCTTTAAAAGTCATATCTTTATGATTTATATTCTGATCGAGCGATAAAAGGAACTGCCTTTCAGCTTCTTGTGCTTCTTTCTTCGTCATATATTTTCTTGAACGATACTTTTTATTTAGTCCATCTAATCCTTTATAATAAACTTGAAAAATCCATTTTCTACCATCTTTAGTTTGTTCTTTAGGCTTTACTTGTAATACAGCTATAATAATCACGTCCTTTCTTAAAATCTTTTTATTTTAATATTTCTATAAACCAATTTCATAATCATCTTTGTCTTTGTCTTTCTCTTTTCTATTGTCATAATCATAGTAATCATAATTAATAGCATCAGCTAGATTTTCATAATCTTCAACATAATCTTTAGGCTCTCTATCTAGTAGCTTATCAATAGCTTTACACATTTTTTTAAATAGTTTTTTCCATTTATTAACTTCAACTTCAAGTTTTTCTTTTAGATTATCAATACTATTATTTAAAATATTAACAATACCTTTTAATTTATTAATCTCTTTACTTTGTTCTTTAATAGTAGCCTTTTGCTCGGTAATAATTTTATCTCGCTTAATAATTTCTTCATTGTTTTTAAAACTGGTATTTTCTTTAGATAATTTCATTATAGTTAAATCTTTATTCTTAATTTCACTTTGCTGAAAGATATTAACTTGCTCTAAACCTTTAGAATATTCTACGATTTTTTGAACGTCATTAGAGTTATAACCAACAATAGTTTTTTTAGGATTTAATATATCTTTATTAATGGCTTTATTGGACTCTATAAGGGCATTTTTAGAGTTTTCTATCACTTTTAAGGTATTTTCCTTTTCTTGATTTAAAAGCTCTAATTCAGCCTTATTTTCCTCTATTTGGAACTCTAATTTAGTCTTGTGTTCTACATTAGCTCCAATATTACCTCTATCTAAATTAAAACCTCGTTCTGTAATAAACTTATGAAAAGAGTTTTGTAATTTAGCATAAGAGTTTTGAGCTCCTCGTTGTTTCCAAAACTGGTCGTTATTTAAAAAGTTACCTTTAACTTTCTCATAAACGATTTTACCTTTTTCATCTCTTAATATTTTAGGAACTAGTGTAGTATTACCATTTTTATTTTTAACTTCTTCTTTAATGACGTTTCCATTTTTATCTTTGACGTAACATTTTCTTTTTACTTCGTTTACAATTGGTAGAAAATATGCTTGTAGGTGAGGAGTATCTTCATCATAATGTATTTGAGCTAATATAATATTTTCTTCTCCAACATAATCTTTAAGAAACTCCATACAAGAGTCAAAGAAATAACTAACAGTTTGTGGTATATCTTCTTTAGATTTTATATAAGGAACTTTTACACTTTGTCCTTTTTTATTTCCTGTTTTATAAGTTCTACCACTATCTATAAACTTCATACCTAGAGCTTCAAAAAACTCTGTTCCACTTGTAAAGGTAATTCCATTTAATAGGTTAGTGGAAGCTTTATTTAGATATTCTATATTTCTTTTCTTTAAGGTTTGTTTTACTTCTTGATACAGGTTTCTTTCGCTCATAGATATATATTCTACATTGAACTCACGCCTTTCAATATCATAATTACCTGTACCTTTTCTATCTTTCATTTCAATACCAATGTTATATAAATCTTTTTGTTTGAACTTTGTTTCTACTCGTACTACTTGTTTTCCATCATACAATAAATGTTCCTCCTTTCTCTTAAAAGGTCATTTATGACCTATCTCACTAGGGCATAGCCCACTCGTGAGTTTAGGGAGTTCCCTAAAAACCCCATGTCTTGTTCTTCGCAGAATACCTAAACTTATGTAAAGGTATTCGCTACAAACAAGATTAAAGAATAACTATCTACAAGATACTTATTCTTTAAATAATTTTTTAAAGTAACTTTAAAAAATGTAAAAATATTCACTATCGCTACTTTCATTGAAACTCACGTTTCAACAAAACGTACCTCGTTCATTTTTTACTAACTTTTTAGAAAAAAGTTACAAAAACTTTATGAAAACTATTCGTTTTCATAAGTAGGTTCTTTATATATTGCAGTATATGTTCTTTCATTAGAAGTTCTTTTTTGCTCTATATAAAGTCCTTCTTTTTCTAAATTATCAATATTATTATTTAATAATTTACCAAATACAGATGGGGTAATAGGTAAGTTCAACTTACTTGTTATGTCCGAAGCAGTAAAGGTAAATTTTTTTTGTTTTATTGCATAATTTAGAAAGGTTAATATATTGTAATTTAAGTCCTCACTTTCAACTTCTGATAACTCAAATATTAGATTATCATTTCTTTTTAGAACTAGATCTAATCCCTCATAATCTCTACTTTCATAAGCGAATATAATTTTATTTTTAATATTAATATCTTGCTTTAAGGTTATCTTCCCATCAACAGAGCCATCAATAGCAGTACTACCAAGAGAAGTATTGTTTTTATTTAAGTGATGAATAAGCAAGATAGTAAAATTATATTTTTTACAAATCTCTCTAAACTTTGGAATTACATATTGTCCCATATCTTGATAATTATTTAAGTCATAGCCATTATTCATATCAATACCACTAAACATATCAATGATTACAAATCTACCATTGTAGTCAGTAGCAAAAGTTTGAAAATCTAATTGTAAGTCCATAAGGTTTAGTTTTCTTTCGTTAGGACTTTGTTCTATTAAAGCAAAATTACTATCATCAAATTGTAGTTGCATTTTATCAATTCGACTCATAATTTGCGTGTAATCCATTTCTGTGCTAATATATAAGACAGGAGATGGAGTAGTTCTAAATCCTAGAAATGGTTGTCCTGTTGCAATAGAGTTGGCAAGTTGTAGTGCTAATAGTGACTTACCAACTTTAGGTCTTGCAACAAGACAATATAACCCTTTGGACTTCATTAAGTTATCAACGATGAAGTCTTTTTTTGTGAAACTTTTTCTCATCTCACTTATAGTTTTCATTTCTTACACCTCTCATCAGTTAACAACCTCTTTAGCCATTTTTTGAAGATATGCAATATTGATTTTTAAATAACTTACAACTTCGTTCATTGGAAGTAGTTTACTAGGTAATTGATAACCTTTATCTTCTAGCGAGGTTTTAATCTCTTTTTTTAATTTAATAGCATTATTTTTACCTAGTCCTGTAAGTTTTCTTAAATCTTCTAAATCACACCATTGTTTTGATATTAAAGTTAATGTTTCTTTTGCAGTCATTAATTCGCCTCTCTTTCTGTTTTATAGTGATGGTTTTAGTGTTACCAACAACTCCCTTTTAGGATGTATATATAGTTATTAGCCATATATCTAAGGAGGATTTTAGATTACCCACAACTCCCGTACCAATAGGGTTAAGCCTTGTACTTATTTAATGAGTCGGCATATCGGCGATTTCCAACTCTATGTAATTGTCAAAGAGCAATTAATAAGTTGTAAAATGTTTTAAAATGCAACTTATAAGTTGAATATACACTATAAATATATTATTGTCAACCTAAAAGTTGCAAAATAATCTGTTTTTAAACAAAAAGGTTGAAATAATGATTAAAATATGTTATATTTATACACAAGAAAGGAGTTTTACTATGCAGGAAACAGTAGGGCAAATGATAGCAAGAGCGAGAGAAGAAAAAGGTTTGTCTAAAAGAGAACTATCAAGGATGGCTAATATTAGTGATACAGAACTTGCTAGAATTGAGTCTGGAGAAAGAGAAATTCCTAACCCTAAAACTTTAAGAAAAATCAGTAAATATATAGGAATTAATTATAATGATTTAATGTATGCAGCAGGACTTGGTTTTCAAGTTAGTCCTTTAAATCCATTTTTAAAAAAATATTATTCTAACTTAAAGGGAGAAGAATTAGAAGAAGCATTAGTTAATACATTAGGTAGTATTGAAAACTGGGAAGCTTTAGTAAAGTCTTTAAAAAGCAGATTAGAAGATAATACTTTGATGGATGAAGAAAAAGAAATGATACAACAAACAATAGAAGATACTGAATATCAAATTAATTCAGCTAATGAAATTGTTAAATTATTACATAGTGCAAAAACAAAGGAGAGGATCGATAATGAAAGAAAAGATTAAATACTTTAATGTCGTTCAAATTATAGGTAATATTTTATTATTAATATCAGTCATAGGTAGTTTTGTAGCAACTGGAAAAACACAGAACACAATGATAGGTCTATTTTGGTTTGCATTAACAATTAATATGTTAGGAATTACTTATTTCTTTGCTACTTGGACAAAGGGTGGTATAAATGCAGATATAAAAAAATCAAAACAGATATTTAGTGATTTAGATAATGTATCAGTAACTTTAATTATTATTTATATGTTATTTTACTTGGGAATTATGTTTGCATATAATACATCTAGTGATATTAGAAATAACTTTTATCTAATTGGTATTTCTTATGCTATTACAGTTTTTGTAGAAGTTATATTATTTACAGTAGTAGAAAAGGCATATAAAGAAACAATAAAATTAGTGAAGAAAAATAATATAGGTAAAAATGACAGGAGTGACAGAAAAAAATAGGAGATACCCTCCCAAAATGTGCTGTCATAGTGTCATTTGTAATATTAAAAATAAACACCATAAGCTATGAACTTGTGGTGTTTTTATATTGAAATTATTTCAAGAGGGTTTTCATTTGTTATTTTTAGTTTATATTTAGTTTCTAATAATTGCTTTATTTTATCGTAATCACAGTCGGCTACATAAAATTGTGATAAATCATTTAAAGCAGAGAAAACAATATCATCCATTTGCTCTCTAAAAAGGAAATTGTGTTTTATTCTTTCTGCAATATAATAACTAACATATTCTTCTAAAATATTATTATCTTTAAAGTGTTTAGCAAAAGCATTATCAAAGGTTTCGACTAATTTATCAAATTCTTCATTAGTTACTTGGTTTATATCATCTCTTATCATTTGTTGTTCCTCCTAAAAAATTAATTAGATTTATTTTTCATATCTTGTATAAAATCATCAATTAATAATTCTAACTTTCGCACATCTTCTTTTGTTACTAGATAATTGTAATCTTTTTTTGATTTTAATACGTTATAGAGTATTTCTTCATAGTCTATACTGTTATTTTGCTTTTTTAAAACTAACTTATTGTTATTTAAGGTAATATTAATTAAATCATAATCTTTTATATTTAATATTTTTCTATACTCTCTAGGAATAACAATTCTTCCTAAATTATCAATTTTTCTAGTAAATCCAACATTTTCCATTTTCTACACCCTCTACGTTATTAATTTTATGCAAATATTGCATAAAAGTCAATATGCGACAAACGCATAATATAAAATGTTCTTGGTGGTAGATATGGAGCGATTAAGAGATTTGAGAGAAGATAAAGATTTAACACAACAAGAAATAGCTGATATGTTAGGTTGTTCTCAAACTACATACTCAAGATACGAAACTGGCGACTTAAATGTACCTATAGATATATTAAAAAAGTTAGCAAAGTTTTATAAAGTTAGTATTGATTATATTGTAGGAATAACTAATAAAAAGAATTGATTAATCTATGCGAATATCGCATAGATTTTAACTTATATAACTCGCTTAATCTAAAATTACTTTAGAGAAAGTGGATGTTAATATGGAAAGAATTAGAAACTTAAGAGAAGATAAAGATTTAAGTCAAAATGAAATTGCTAAAATATTGAATTGTTCGCAAACAACTTATTCAAGATATGAAACAGGAGATCTAAATATACCAGTTGACTCTTTAATTAAGTTAGCAATATATTTTAATACTAGCATTGATTATTTAACTGGACTTACTGATGAAAAAAAGCCTTATAAAAGGTCAGTAAGAACAGATAAATAAATTACTATACTAAAAAGTAAGTAGTAGGTTTGTAATCTACTATTTTTATTTTGGATTTAATGATATAATTATCTAAATAATAATTAATTTGTAATATCGGAGGGTAATAATGAAAAGGGTAATAGTTGGACTTTTAATAATAGCTATAGTAACAGGTTGTAGTTCAAAAAATAATTTTAATATTGAATATGAAAATCAAGATGAATGTAATAAACCTAAATTGCTTTTATCAAAAGATGGTAGAAACATTTATACTTATTGCATTGAAAATATAACTATTGAAATGAAAGATAGAAAAGCTGAATTAAAAAGTTATATTGAAGATAATAGCAATGCTATAAATGAAATAATAGACACGTTAAAACTAGAAGATACTTTAAAGGATGGTGGTACTCAAATTTATAAGGGAGATATAACTTTAATCAAATGTAATACATTAGATGGCAATAAAGATATTTATATTGGAAACGATAATATGAAGTTTAAACAAAACTTTTGTAAGGATAACAATTATACTTTTATAAGAACTTATACAGTAAAAGATATATCAAAATATGCTGAACAACAATATGATGAAGATGGAAATCGAGTTTCTTATGGAAATTCTTTTAAGGTAGAACTAAATGAATTCCAAGGAGAAACAAAAACAGTTATCATAAATAACTTATGGGATATAACATTAGAAAAAAATAAAACTTATGAATTTGAGTTTATGATTAATGAAGATGTGACTAATGTAAAAGATGAAATAGAAGATATTTTTAAAAATTCAACTATTGTAGGTGTTAAAGAAACGACTAAAACAGGTTTAGAACAAATACAAGAGCCAATGGTCAAACAATAATTATAAAGATAGTGTGAAAAGTTTTATGGAAAACTAGACATACTAGATGAAAATGATATTG
>CAMMMH010000045.1 GCA_946497955.1 uncultured Mycoplasmatota bacterium
CAAGACTAAATTCCCATCTTATTTAAAACGGGAACTTTGAATTTTATTTAATGTCTTTTAATTTTTTCTTGCATATTATTTAGCACTTATGATATATTAGTAGTAAGAGAAGTGGTAATTTCATTCTGTTACTTCTTGTAACGGGAACGCCGCTTCTTTTTCACTTTAATTGTTTTATTACAAGCTTTATGATATATTGCTAACAGAAGAAGTGAGTGTATAACCTCGATTTATCGTTGGGGAATCCACTTCTTTTAACTTTATATTATACAAAATATACTTTCCATAGCGTTCTCTAACATCAATAATAACATCAAATACTATACCATTACATACAATACTCTTTTTAAAATAATGCCATTCATTACTATCTGTATGGTTTTTACTAAAACCTATATAATTATCTTTACTAGACTTATCATATTGACTATTTTTGATTAAATTTTCATAATCACCACTAAATACTATATCTTGTCTAGTATTAAATTCTAATGAAGATTCTTTCTGACCATGACTATGTTTTTTCACAAAAAAATTTTTCTTCGTTGTTTTATTAATCAAAGCCTTTATCTCTTCCCCATTCAGAAGATAAGATATTTCTTTACCCTGATACTCTTGTTTAAAGAGTTCATTTATATACTCTTCCCTTTCTTTCCTAGTATATTTGTCTAAATTTTCATCAAGCTCATACACTTCTATCGAGCCAACTTTTTTCATGCTCATAAATGTTCCTCCTCATATATATAATTAAGGAAAAACATTTTTTTGCTCTAAAAATTAAAAAGATACCTATATTAAAGTATCTTTGAAGTTTTTACTAATTGGATGTTTAATTATTATTATGATTTATCAAAATTGTTTTGACAGGCTATGATTAAAATGTTATATTAATATCGAGTAGTGCCAGGGAAACTTTAGAAGTCCCCGGTCATTTTATTTATAATTAAAATTTATATTCTTCTAATTCTTTACCATCCTCATCATAAAGTGTAGCCTCTACATTACTCATATATAAAACTTGCATATCAGGATTATCTAAACTATAACCCGCTTCTTCTAAATCATCAAATTCTTCTAAAAATTTAGATTTAGCATTTGTATTACTACTATCATCTATTAATTCACAGTTTATCCTAAGCCAGTTCTCTCCATCATAAGCGACAATACAAACGTTATTATTTTTATTTATTTGTTTAGAAACATTTTTGTGTTTACTAGTCAAAATATAAATCTTATCATCATATATAATTGGTGCACCAAAAGGCCTGCAACTAGGCTTATCTCCATCAATAGTACTTAAATAATTAACTTCTGTTTTTACTAAAAAATCATATACTTCTTTCATTTATTATCACTCTCCAATTTCTTTTGATAACCTCTTTCTTCTTGCATTTCTTTTTTATTAACATCATTAAATAGTAATAACATTCCTAATCTAGGAAACTTTGTTCCTTTAAATTCCTCGTGGACTTCAGTTAAAGGAACAATATCTACAACGTATGGATAATTAAAATATTCAGAAACTACATCTGCTTCAAATCCTGTAAAAACCTCTTTATATTTCTCTCCTGCTTTTTCAAAAATATATTTTATTTCTGTATCTTTATCCATAGGCCCAAAATCTGTAACTTCACTTGATACCCATTTAAATCTTGCTAAAAACAATTCATCAGCATTATAACTTTCTTTCATAGTATATTTTTCTTGTGAATTATTGGTATTTCTATCATCAATAACATTCTTTTTCTTCTTACCAAACATAAATTAACTCCTCCTGTTTTATATTAAATTTATTCTAGCACATCTATTAATTTTTAGAAAGATTATTTTAACTACAAGCATCCATTCCTAATATCTCTACATTATAAGTATTATCCCCTACTTTATAACTAACCTTATCTCCTACTCTTTTACCATAAATTGCAGAACCTAAAGGACTGTTTATTGTAATACTATTATCATCTATATTACTATTAATATCACCAGTTATTATATATTCTTCAACCGAATCATCTTCTATAAATAATAACTCTACTTTCATATTAAGACTAACTGTGCCATTAGATTCCTTATCTACAATAACAATATCTTTTAGCATGCTTTTCTTTTTATTATATTTTTGAAATAACTCAGCTTCCTTATGCATAGTCTCTTCATAAGCAAAGTTATCGTGCCAACCATCTCCATAAGCATCATCACTAGCATAAATACTCATAAGTTTAGCATTAGCATCTATTTCTTTTTTTATATCTTCAAGACTCTTCAAATAATTTTCATAACCTGCTTTATCTAAATATATTTTACTCATAAATAATAAGCTCCTCTCTTGCTCTTGTACAAGCGACATAATAAAGGTATTTATTCTTCTTAAAGGTCTCATCATTATCTATTATAATAACACTATCAAACTCTAGACCTTTAGCAATATAACTAGGAACTACCACTAAGTCTTTAATAAATGATTTAGACTCTTCTGTTAGTAAACTAATATTTAAATCATCTTTTAATAAGTCATAAATATCTTCTGCTTCCCTATCTTCTTTAGTTATGATAGCAAGGGACTTATATGTATTAGTAAGAGTATTTATATCAGTAAGTAATGCCCCTTTAATATCTTTAGGTTTTCTAATTATTACATCCTTATTATTACTCTTTTTAATAGCATTAACATAATCTAAATTTAATATTTTATTAGTATATTCTATTATCTCTTTAGTAGACCTATAAGTCTTTAATAACTCTAAGTAATTACTATCACTAAATATCTCTTTTAACTCTTCTAAAGTATCATATTTATAATAAGGATTAATATTCTGATTAACATCACCTAATATGGTAAAATCTGCTTTTTTAAACATCTCTTTAATAATTACATATTGTAAATAATTATAGTCCTGGGCTTCATCAATAACTACTTGTTTAATATAATTATTATAAGGAAAACCAAATAATTTACCTTTTAAGTACGATACAAGTAAAGCATCATCATAACCTATTACTTTGGTATTTTTAATCTCTAACTTATATTTAGCATAACTACTCTTAAAGAAGTCTTTATAAATATCTTTTATATTTAAAGATATATTAATATTATCTTTAATTAATTTTCTAATAGGAGCCTTTCTCTTACCTGGTGTTCCATAATACTTTAATGATAAATATTTAGCAGCTTCATCAATTCTTTCTACTAAAGGGAATCTACTATATTTATCTTTAAGTAAATAGTTTAACTCATCCCTACTTACTTCATTTATCTTATCTAGTTCTATATCATTAATAACCTTAAAGTTCTTTATAAAAGCACTAATATAATTATCTAAGTCTTTAATAATCTCTTTACTCTGTTTATATTTAATAATATCTCTATCACTCTTATCACCTTTATAATACTTACTAATAAATGAGGGAAAACTCTCTATATTTTTATACTCTTTTAAGAAATAACTTAAGTAATCACTAAAGGTTGTCTCAAGTGTATTCGCTTCTCCTAATTCCGGTAAGACATTGGAAATATACTCTGAAAATATCTTATTAGGTGAAAAGATTAAAACATTATTAGAACTTAAATTATTAATTCTATATAGAAGGAAAGCGATACGATGTAAGGCCACAGATGTTTTACCACTTCCTGCAATACCTTGTACTATTAGATTATGGTCATCTAAGTTACGAATTATCTTATTCTGTTCTGCCTGAATAGTATTAACTATGTTTTTCATCTTTTCATTATCAGTAGTAGCGATTACTTTTTGTAATAATTCATCATCTATATTTAGAGAATTATCAAAAACATTTATTAGTTTTCTCTTCTCTATTATATATTGTCTTTTTCTTAAAAGTCTTCCCTCATGAATATAATCATCTACTCTATATTTACAAGGCCCTACTTCATAATCATAAAACAAACTACAAATAGGACTTCTCCAATCATATAAAATATTGTCATAATTCTCATCTTTTAAATAAGTTAAAGCCATATAAATATCATAAGTATTACCTTCATTATCTTTATAGAGGAATGATGCAAAATAAGGTTTATCTTTAATATTAATTAAAGACTTATAATACTTTCTTTTACTAAGTACTCTTAAAGCTTCTAACTCATCACTTGCCATTACTTGATTAAATTCGGCACTATCAAAAGATGATTTATCTTGATAATTAAGTTTCCTAAAATTAATAAGCTCTTCTTCCTTTAAGAACAAATCACTACTAGCTTCATTAATTTCTTTATCAAGTTTTTTTAAAACATCTTGTAAATTCTTCTTTTCTTTTACTATTTCTTCTTTACTAATAGACATATTATCCCTCCTTCTAATTATTAGTAAAGTTCCCTGAAAACGAAGAAAACCCGCATAAATTAATATGCAGTTAAATAAAAAGTTAAGTTTTAAGCATAAACGTCAATAAGAATATATCAAATAAATATTATTTTGTAAATAAATTTTACTTTGTTTTTTGTAAAACTTTCTTAAATACAGATATTTCGCTTTTATTTTCAGCAATTACCTGTTCATGTCTTAAGGCATCATAGCCTAATAAGTTTTTTCTTTCTTCATATAAATTAAGTCTATCAAATAAAAGTGCATCAAATACATCATGAGAACCATCATCAGTCACTTTAAACTCTCCATTAAATTCTATTTCTTCACTTGAAGAATTAATTTTTTTATCATAAATAGATTCTAAAATAGTTTCTGCTAAAGCTATTTGGCCTTTAGTATTTATATGAAAGTTTGCTTTACTTTTGTTATACATATTACCTATTTTCTGTGTATTAATATAAGTTATATGATAACTATTACATAGTGAGGCTAGCCTTTCATTATATTCTAATATTAAATCTTGAAAGATTTTCATATCCTCACTTCTTAAACTAGCTGGAGTATAAGAACCTAAAGCAAAAATATCACTTTTATCATTAATAAATAATAAGTTATAAAAATTTTTATCTATACCATCCATTACTTTATTCAAAGTATTTGGATTATTAACTTTATCTAAAGTATAGTTATAATTAGGTCTTTTATCTCTATCTTTATAATCTTTAGAAATAGAAAAAGGATTATTACCTACTTCACGCATCAAATTATTTACACCACTTGAGTAAATAACTATTGGTTCTTTAGAATCTTTTAAAGCTGTTGTTAAATGAATATTGGCATCACCTTTTTTAGGAATAGCACATACTTTATAAAGATATCCCACTTTACCCAAAGATTTAGGTAAATGAACATCAGACATTACTTTCTCTAAAGCTGCTACCATACTATAAACTCTTGATAACTTAATTTCTTCTAAACTTAAATTAGCTTTTAGGAAATAATCAATATGTTCTGTTTTATTCATTAAAAGTGAAAAAGCATTAATAACAGTAGGATTAAACTTATCTGTTTTTAATTCACTAGCTAAGTATTCTAATAGACCTTTCTTAAAAATTGTTGATGTTGTATTTACTCCTTGTGAGTCATTCAAACCAACTATTGTTAAACCATCATCTTTATAATAATCTGTTAAATCTCTTAACTTTTCTTTTTCCATAAAATATGTCACCTCTTTATTGATACATATTGTACACAAAATCATTAAAAAAACAATTTATACAACTCTTGGACTATATTTTCTCTTCTTCTTAGTCAATACCTTTTGTACTTTATCAAAAACAACATAAGCATCTTTATCTAGATTAGCAATATCTAATAAATGTTCTTTTTCATACCCATCTTTCATCATCGCTAAACTCTCTTTTTCTCTAAAGTCTCTAAAAGCATTATCCATAACTCCTAAAGCTCCTTTAGAGTTATATCCAAAGTCACTATATTCTCTTACTTGTTTTCTTTCTGTAATAAATTTATTTATATATATAGCAGATGCTATCTCTTCGCTTAATGCTTTAGAATTATTATCTATACTATTTCTATCTATATAAGTTAAATTATATTTAGTACATAAATTATATAAAGATTCATTAAAAGAGATTACTAAGTTCTTAACTTCTTCTAAAGTATTAGGAAGAAGAGCATTTAATACATAAATATCACTTTTATCATTAATAGATAAAATATTATAAAAGTTTCTTTCTACTCCTGTCATAACTTTACTTAATGTTTTTTTACTCTTAATCTTCTTTAAAGTATAATCAATATTCTTAGGATAATTTACTCCATCAAAATCTATCTCTCTTTTTAAATTACTATAACCACTAGAATAAATTATTATCGGATTATATGCTTCTTCTAATAAAGATGTTATACAAGTAGTATCATCATCTCTATTAATTAGATTTCTAAAAGTAGATATATATCCTATTTTCCCTAATACTTTAGGTAAGTGCCTATTTACCATAAACTTTTCCAAAGTTAAAACACTGCTATAGACTTTAGACAATTTTATCTCTTCAATACTTAGATTACTCTTTAAGAAATAATTAATATGTTCTGTTTTATTCATTAAAGGTGAAAAAGCATCTACTACTGTTGTCTTTAACTCATCACTACTTAGAAGTTCACTTAAGTAATCTAACAAATCTTTCTTAAAAAAAGAACTAGCATTAGATACTACCTCTAAATCATTAAAACCTATTATAGTTAATTCATCTTTATAATAATCTCTTAATTTAGCAAGTTTGTCACTATCCATAAATAGATTCTCCTCCATTTACCGCATATTATAGTACATAATGGCTCAAATGTAACGATACCACCAGTTAACTATATTTATTTAAAATATTCATCTTCTAATTTTTTTACATATTTTTCTTTTTCATTTTTAACTTCTTCATAATCCATGCAATACCTTTGTAAAAAGCACAATGCTAATGTCATTTGTAATCTATTATATTCTTTGTAATGCCACTCAAAATAATATTTAATAGCATCTTCATAAGTTAAACAAGGTGATTTTACTGGAATATTAAAATATACATCATTAAAACCACTTATACTATGTGTTTTGCTATTATTACTTTCAGCATATAAAATTAAAGTTTCTTCTGTTGATGTGGGACCTAATCCATATATTGCCTCAAATTCAATAGGTGATTCACTCTTATCAAATTTTACATAAAATTTGATTTCTTCTTTATCAAAAGTTCCCTTCATAGTAAATTTCTCCTCCTTTTTAACAATATTATAGATTAAAAGTATAAAAAGTCAATAATTAACAAAACTATATAAGAAAGGAAGTATCGTCTAATGCAAATAAATTTAGGTTATGTAGGTAATACTCCTACTCTTTTAGATATATACTCACATAATTTAACTTTTAAAGAATTCTCTAAATATGATAGTGACAAAGGAATAGATTTATTAACTGAAAGAATAAAGTTAAATTTTTCTTTTATAGTTAGAGTATCTAGTAAATTAAAGTCTTGAAAAACAAAACCAAGATTCTCCTTTCTAAAGTTAGATAGTTCTTCTTCATTTAAATTAGTAATATCAACTCCATTAATAATAATATTACCACTAGTAACAGAATCTATTGTAGATATAGTATTAAGTAAAGTAGTTTTACCACTACCACTTGCACCCATAATAGCTAAGAATTCATTATTACTAACGGTAAATGATATATTATTTAAAGCTTTAGTAATATTAGTATTATTACCATAATATTTTTTTAAATTATTAACTTTTAAAACTTCCATAAATATCTCCTTTCTTTACCAATATATCACAAAAAAACTGTAAATTTTATTACAGTTTTGTTAGGTATTACATTAACGTTGTTATTTGCTTTTTAGAAAGACCTGTGGCTTTCATTATATCTTTTATAGGCATACCTATTTTTAGAAGATTTTTAGCGATAGATTTTTTCTCATCTTTAGCACCTTCTTTTCTGCCTTCTTTTCTACCATCACTTCTAGCAGAATTAATCTCCATTTTATGAACTATCTCTTCATCATATATTGCACCAAATTCATCGTCTAATCCTAATTCTTTTAACTTTTCCATAATTATTTTACCCTCCTTTAAATCTCCTACTATTCTTTCCATCTCTTCATAAGATTCAGTTGTTGATATAATCTTCTTACTTAATTTACATTAGCATTGATACTTGTTTTTGTGATAAACCAGTATATTTACATACTTTAGGAATAGGTAATCCATCTTTAAGAAGATTCTTTGCAATAGATTTTTTCTCATTAGTAGCACCTTCTTTTCTGCCCTCTTTTCTACCATCACTTCTAGCAGAATTAATCTCCATTTTATGAACTATCTCTTCATCATATATTGCACCAAATTCATCGTCTAATCCTAATTCTTTTAACTTTTCCATGATTATTTTTCCCTCCTTTAAATCTCCTACTATTCTTTCCATCTCTTCATAAGATTCAGCTGTTAACATAGATAAATATGTTTCATATTTATTGGTACCATCATAGACTATTCCTTTATAGTCTAATAAATTTGTTGTTACTACTCTTATATCTTTAAGTTTATCTTTACATTTACAATCTTCTAACTTATAGTCTCTCGAGTACCTTCTTTTTACTTTATTACTCATTATTTTATAGTTTAGGTTAAGTTGAGTTACAAATCTTTGATAATATTGTTGTCCTTTGATATAGCCATTTCCTGCTAATCTTAAAGCATATTTAAGACTTTTAATAAAGGTATGTGGATAAACAAATTGATTTAATTCTAAGTTAAATAACTTAGTCTTATTAATAAAGATTAAATCTAATCTATAATCTTTACCTTTATTACCAGTATTAAGTTCAGGATCCATTAACTGATACCCTTTTAAATCAACACCTGTTTTAAACTTAATTACCTCTTCATAAAACCATCTATAATGATCATCTTTAATTAGAGCCTTAGCAGTTGTATCTGCCATTAATGATATAAATCTAGGTACTTTATTCATAAAGTTCCCCCTTTCTGCAATAGATATAGCATAATCTATAAGTGATTGCAAAAAGGCAATTTTGTAAATTCAAGAAAAATAGCTCTTCAATTTAATATTTTCTCTAGGGGAATTTTAAATATTGATATCAAAAAACATCTCAATTTACAAAATTCATACTTTTTTCAAAAATTATCATTTTTCTCCTTTCTCCATCTTTATTAAAGTCGCTCTTATATATACAAAGTATCATAATAGATAAATTATGTCAATAGAAAAAAGCAACTAATTTGTTGCTCGTTTCTCTACAGGGCTAACATTATGCACGTTAGACGTACTGTTGATAATTCCCTACTATAATCTATTTAAACTAATTATAGAAAATACATTTCCTAGATTACTGACATCTAACTACCGAGAGTTAGAACGAACGGGTCTGATTCAGTCCCTGTACCCGAAGTTATTTGCACGTTAGATTTTAGATTCATAGCTGGCCGCACACCATTCGCACTAAACGGATTGCTGCTGATCGCGTCACCATCGTAGAAGACGTAGCGCACGCCAGACGAACTATTTGGTGTTAATGTCCAATAAGATGTTGTTAACCCAGTACTAGTACTTCCACCCTTTACCGTATATCTTTCAAATTGTCCAGCCA
The DNA here is from genome assembly GCA_946497955.1 of uncultured Mycoplasmatota bacterium. GTDB lineage: Bacteria > Bacillota_I > Bacilli_A > RF39 > UBA660 > Onthousia. The sequence continues at coordinate 9,506 of CAMMMH010000045.1, forward strand.
TTAATTCGCCCATTCGAAGTAATCCCACTTTAGCATCTGTACTTGTAGCATATCCTGACATATTAGTATCTGTATATTTTGCTAATTTATATGATGTTCCACTTCCTACTGTTCCAATATACCATGTAGTGCTATCTTCTATCATTGCAATATCTTCATTTGTCAAATAACCATTTCCTATATTTAGATATTCATTATTTAAAAATGTTCCTAATGTATTTGTACTTGAATATGTTGTATTACTGCCAAATTCACTTGTCATAAAACTTCCAGAACTTTTTAATGGTTCTGTACTAGTTATCTTAGTCAATCCTGGAGCCTCGTGACTTACTATTCTATATAGATTATTCTCACCACTTCCAAATCTTATATATTCTCCACTATACCTACTTGACAGCAATGTTCCTGAAAGATTAGTATCATTATCTCCGTTTAAGCGATAAGGGTTATCTACTGTTCCATCACCATCTACAATTTTTATGCTAGATTTTAGATTTATTGATGGCCGCACACCATACGCATTAGACGGATTGTTGCCGCTCGCGTTACCACGCTTGCTGACGTAGCGCACGTTAGACGAACTATATGGTGTTAGAGTCCACCAATAAAGTCCATTATTTAAATAACCATTACTATAGTTTGTTCCATGATAACTAGATTGATATTCATACATATTAAGTAATCCTACAGCATCAGTTACTGTGGTTGTTCCATTAGGTCTTGTTATACTTCCTAAACCAGTTGCATCCATTGTCGCATCCCAAACACTATCTGTTACTATAAAGTTCTCATAATCTCTTAAATTTCCTAAAAAGCCGTCAACACTTGTATCATTTAGCCAGTCTTCCATATAACTTCCTTCAAAGGCTGGATTACCACTTACATTATATACAGTTGAACTTATATTCCACTGTGTTACTAACTTAGTAGTTTTTGCATCATTATTAACAGACACCGCTCTCCATAATTTACCACTATACCAAATATAGTTATTTGGATCCTCTCCTGTTATAAAAGTATCTACTTCATCATCATACTGATTTTCTTCTGGTATATTTTCTAATAAAACAGTAGACCTGTTCGGCAAGCTCAATTATAAATTTTGATTATATAAACAACAAATTAT
>CAMMMH010000046.1 GCA_946497955.1 uncultured Mycoplasmatota bacterium
CTTCAATAATTTCCTTATATTCCTTTAAATATTGTTTTTCTTTTACATTTTCATTAATTGCATTAAAAGTTATAATTATAAGCATGCCTACTATTATGCCTATAAGTGCTATTAATATATACATCATTATCATCACCACTTTTATATTCTTGAATCAATGATATCATATTTTAACTGTTTTGTTCAATAACCTTGCCGAACAGGTCTATTTTCTAAAGTCAATTTATAATTGCCATTACCATCACATTCTAGTATGTAATCTTCCTTACCACCTAATTCATCGCCATCTTCATTAATTTGATATATATTTTGATTTTCAGTTGTTGCTATCCATTTACCATTTAATGAATCACTACCACAACCTGTTACTCCTAATAAAATAGTCCCACATAATAAACATAATAATATTTTTTTCATTTTCACTTCTCCATTTATTTTTTGCCCTATTAATTTACTTAATTATATCATTAAATACAAAATAACAATAGTGCAATTTATTAACACTATTGTTATATATTTTAGCACCTAAATAGCACCTAAAATATTTTTAAAGGCTTAAAATCCTTGTAAAATAAACAAAAGCGGAGCCTTTCGGCTCCTTCAGGGGGTCAAATAAAATCAGTCATGCAAGTTTATAAATATTGTATAATTCCTTATAAAATAAGACTTTTATTCATATTCACTTTTAATTATATAATGACTATTTTTAATACTTTGGGTACCTAGCTGGGTACCTAATTTTTTGTGAGAACTTTTGGGTACCTAAAATTGTTGCACTAAAACTTATATTTATTATAATTCATCTGCTTTTGTTCCTAAATCTAATAGATCATTTATTTTAACATCTAATTTTAAAATATAGTCATCCAGTAACTTATCATTATATTTTATCCCTATTTCGTTTATTATACATAATCTAAATGCTATAAATAATTTTAAAATATATAGTGTACTTTCTGGTTTGGTTAAATATTTGTTTTTTCTTATCAACGCATGAGAAAATTTATTTCTTGTATTTACCAATTTCGTCAGTAATAAGTCAAAGTAGGTTTTCTTCTCATTAATACAATTATTTTTTTCATATTCAAATAATTTTTCATAGAGATTTAAAATATTCTCTATCTTGGTAGAAAAAGATGGCTTATTTATACATCCAAGTAGTCCACTTAGTCTTTTCTTATCAAGTTTATCTGTGATATCTGATATATCTACATTCATATATCTTTTAATAATATCTTCCTTTTCCTGAGCTCCAAATATCTCCTTTTTGTTTTCAAAAATAGATAATTGGTCGTATAACCCATCAAATGCTTGTAAAAGATTTACAACAGCATATTCTGGATAGACATTATGTTCCATCATAGAACAGTAATATACATCCATTGGAACAAATATTTTTTTTCTTAAAGTTTTGAACTTATTAAATGACATTAAAAATTCGGTTTCATTTAATATAGAAGTAAATAACAAATTATTCTTTCTATATTCATTTTTAGTGATATATTTCTCTACTACATTAAATTTATATTTAAATTCGGTTTCATTACGAAAATAAGAGACATTAATTATAGAGGGAAAGAAGCCTACTAATAAATTAAAATACTCATAAAAAGAAATAAAAATAGAATATAGTTCACTGGCATTTCTAGCAATAGAACTTTCAAAGAAAAAGCAGTTATCTCCTAGTATTAAATTAGTATTATTATTTAAATTCACTTCATTAAATCCCAAAATATGTGGTATAGAATATTGTCTACTATCCAATGTTACTTTTAACTTGTTATATTTAAGCTCAACACTGTCAACAAAATTATATACTACAATATTAAATATTATATGAGCATAAAATCCCCCGGTTAAATTAATTCCAATAGTGAACCTGACTTCAAATAATGTCATTTTTTCATCATTGTCACTAACACATTTTAATTTTTCTAGATAATATTGCTCACCACTATATATAAAATTTCCTAAAAATCTATTACCGTCAAATGATAATTTAATTCCACTCTCATCACATTCTATCAAAGAAACTTGATATTCTCCACCCTTATAATAGATTTTTTTTAAATTAAATTCAGAATAGTTTATTTTCATTTAGGTATCCTCCTATTAAAAAGCGCCAATACAAAACTTAAAACCATAAGTATGTACTAGCGCTTTATTTTGTTGTTAATTTTCAAAATATAATTTTTTTATTCTTTCTAATGCTTCCAATATATAGGTACAGCTTTTCTGATATTGGTCATATACAATTTCAAAGCCCTGCTCATCATCACATACAAAATTCCAATAATCTTTACCAATTAATAATTCATCTTCTGCAAAAAATTGTCTGACTCTTTCTTGACGCCACTCGTTTTCTTCACCATCTTTGTTATATGCTGTTGCAAAAAATATTTTAACGCTTTCATCTGTTCCTACTAATTCATTCTTTAATATAAAATATTCCTTAAGAAGTTCCATTTTTTCACTTTTAGCTTTCTTATTATCTAAATCTCCTCCAGCTTTTAATTCAATAATATAATGTTCTTTTGTTTTTGGGTTGTAAAAGTGATTATCTGTTACATGACTTTTTACATAACTAGAAGTATTGCTAGGAATAAATGCATCAAAATTTGAATAGTCACTTATTTCTGGAGTTTTCGCATGTTTTTCATAATCAGCCATTATATAATCAATATGTTGTGTTTGCTGTGGAAGTAAAAAAGATGATATTTTCTCGGTTATTACATCAAACGAAACACTTGCTACATCATTAGCCAATGCTTCTAAAACATTACCAAAGCTGGAATCAAATGACCTACAAAAAGCAGAATTGAAAATAAATTCATCACCTAGCGGTTTAATGAAAACGTTTTTCTTTTTTGAATTAATTACGCCGTTTGGATCATGCAATTCTTTTATATATCTCGTCTCTAAGTTCTTTGCAAATTCTTTTATTCTGTTATCAACCGCTTCTCTAATTTTTTCTTCTTTAATTTGTTCCATTTTTATCACCTTCTAAACTATAGTTTGTAATCAATAAATGTTCAACATCTTTGTCATTTCTATTCATAAAACTAACTAAATATTTTTTATCAAACTTTTTTATATAAAAACCATTATCTTTATATAAATTATATATAAAGTCTGTATTTTTAATTATTAACATAAATTTTGCTTTTGTATCTTTCAAATAATTAGCTAACCTTACTTGATCATTTTTATCAAAGTCATTTTGTGCATATGTAGAAAATTCCGTATCATAAGGTGGATCTAAAAACATAAAATCCGTATCCATTAATTTTATTTGATTACAAAAGCTTTCAAAATCTAGGCAATATAATTCTGTTTTCTTCATATAATTTCTTAATTCATCAGAAGTAACATATTCAATTTTTTTAGAAAAATCCTTTCTATTATAACTTATACCCCCATATGGAACATTGAATTCTCCATTTGCATTATATCTAAACATTGACGCATAACAGTAATCTCTCACAAAATAAAATACTGCACAATAAAATTCATCGCTTAATTTTAATTTGCTTTTATTATTATATAAATATCTAAAATACATATAATATGCACTTTTAAAAGCGCATTCTATATTATCCATAATATCTGAAGTGTTCATCTTATTTCTTTGAAACTCAATTTTTTTCATTCTCTTAAACTTTGAAATTAAATTCTTTTTTATTTCTTTAATAAAATTATATAAATTGATATCAAAATCATCTTTTAATAAATTATTTAACTCACTTGAATGATTATCAATAAAACTATCAACTAATTTCTCTGCTTTTTTATCATCTTTTTTTATTTTATTATAGATTTTAGTTAATTCATTAGAGTTATGTTCAACCAATTCTTGTAATGATATCCAATTTTTGTTTATTTCATTTAAGCTATCAATAAAATCTTTATTGTGTTCCTTTATCAATTTATATAATAGCATTAACTCAGCTGATTTATCGTTAATTAATGAATTTTCACAGTTAATATTTAAATATACAGCTCCTCCACCAACAAATGGTTCAATATATCTTTTAAAGCTTGAAGGCAAATTTTTCAATATAATTGGTAACTCTTTTTCTTTACCACCAGCCCATTTAATAAATGGTTTTCTAGTTTTCATTTTTTACCTCCCTCTTGTAAATCTCTATACATGTCTAATTATAACATAAAAATTTTTTTTATCATATTACTTAACTATACTTTTCTTTATAAAAGTAAAAACAAATTAGTGAATCCTACTAGTCCAAACATTTAGGGATTGGGATTTATCCCATTATAGGAAATTATAGCGAATTCTTTTGTGCTATACATTTCCATTGCTTGCTAATAGTCATAATTTTATAGAAATGAATATTAACTTCCTCCCCATTGGGGAAAAAGTTGTTAAGATTTTTGAAAATAAATTGGAAAAAAATTGGAAATTTTTAGACTACTTTTCAGAATATAAAATGAGATAATTTTGGTTATTGATTTATCTACTTGCTATGTTAAAATATAGTAGAATAGCAAAAATTATAAAATTTAGTGAGAGAAAGCAAATTTTGAGAAGTTAATGACTTCTCTTTTTTGTTTTACAGAAAGGAGTATATATGGATAATTTTGTAATGGTTCCGACACATTTAATTAATTCTAAGATGCCTAGAAGTGCGATGTTACTTCTAGGTATTTTAAATTCTAATGCTATGCAATTAGGTTATGCTTATGGAACAAATAAGTATTATGCTAAACAATTAGGTTGTTCTACAAGAACTATCACTAATTTACTTAAATATTTAGTGGATAACAATTATATTACTATTGTTAATGGTAATAGTTTTAAAAGGAAAATATATATTAGAAATAAAATTCTAATTACTTAGAAAATAATTCCTATATATGTAGAAATATATCTCTTACATAATAAATAAGTTAAATATATAAATTAAAAATATAATTACAAGATCTTGCAAGATGAGATTTTTAGGAGGTTTTAATGAAAATAAATGATTATATTTTAGTTCATGGTAAAATAATTAATATCAAGAATAATGTTGATGAAAAATATATTTGGTTTGATATATCAAAAGATGAATATTTTAAAGATAAGGATGGAAATTTAAAAAATTATCCATCCTTTTTTAGTGCCAGAATACTCAAAACAATTGCGAATAAATATATTCTTGATGCGAATGTTGAAATTGTTGTAAAAGGTATTCCTAAAGGTTATTTAGATAAAAATGGATATAGACAAAACTATATACATGCTACAGAAATTAATGGTGTAGAAACTAACGAAGATATACTAAATCAAGTTATTAGTTATGATACTGATGGAATTATGTTATGGAATGGAAAAAGATGTGAATCTATTCCTACTACTAAAGAAGGACAATTAGAACTTCAGAAAATGATAAACGAAATATGTGAAAAGGATGATGAATAATGAACGCTAAAGAAACATTCGAATTAATCTCTAAACAATGGTGTAATTTGGATGATTTAATGAAATTATCTAATCTTGGAATTAATAATGCTTTCAAGTTAAAGAAAGAAATAAAAACACTTTGTGAAGAAAAAGGCTATCTCCTTCCAAAAGGTTTATTACCTATGTGTGAAGTGGTGGCTTTTTTAAATATAAATATTGATTATTTAAAAGCTGTACGTAACTAGTCTTCAATATGGTATAATATAGATTATTCATTATTTGAAAGGAGAATATATGGAAGAAATTGTAAATGCTATTAAACAATTTATAGATCTTTATGAAAGTAGTTTATCACCAGATTGGATTAATATTATTTGTGGTATACTTTTACCATTGGTAATATCAATTATTGTAATTTTTCAAAATAAAAAAATAAATAAAAACAATGAAAAGTTACAAAAAGACATTTATAATCATGAAGTTAAAAACAAGAAATATGATATTATTTTAAATTCTTATGTAGCATATATAGATGTCTTACAAGTATTTCCTTTATCCAAAGAAGGTCTTAATGGTTTATCAAAAGATGATCCTGTTACTACTGAGATAATAATTAACATTCTAAATTCAAGAGAAAGAATACTTTTAGAAACAAAAAAACTAAAACTTTTATTAAAAAATGATGTCGAATTAATAAAGACTATCGAAAAACTCAATAGTCTATATCAGGAGATTGCTAATGAAATTTCAAATGGTATTATTAGAAAATATGGTATAAATACTAAAAATGTATTAGAAAAAATAAAACAATACCAACAATTAGTGGAATCTGAAAATTATGATAAACTATTTGAAAAATATTTAACTATTGATGAAATTTGATTTTGTAGAGCACCCTGCTCTTTTTTTTGCTCTTTAATATTAGGATTTGCAAACTAGTAAGACATTTTATTTTGTTATACAATTGGCTCGCATGATTGATTTATTTGTGTGGCCAGTAAAGGAGGAATATATGGCTGTTAAACAAGTAAGTAAAGAAGAAGCAACTAAAGATGGTCGCAGGTGGATATTTTATAATTATTTATATTTAAGTGATGGTTCTAGAAAAAAATATAAATCTAAAAAGTTTGCGACCAGAAATGAAACTGTTAAAGCTGAACAAGATTTTATGTCTAAAGTTGAGAGGAAAGAAATTAATGTTACGGATATGACTTTTAATGATTTATATGAAGAATTTTATGCTTATAAATCAGATAAGGTCAAATCTACTACTTTAAGAACTTATCGTGAAAGAATTACTTCTTTAAAGATGTTAGAAAAAGTTAAAGTAAGGGATTTTAATATTACGCACTATCTTAAATGGAGAGCTATGATTTCTAATATGCCTATTGCTGTTAAAACTAAAAATCATTATCATAAATTTTTGAAAGAAATTCTAAACTATGGAACAAAATGGCATGACTTTAATTTCACTTCTGTGTATAACAGAATGGAAAAGTTTACTGATCCTAATGCTATACCAAAAGAGATGGATTATTATACTTATGATGAATTTAAAAAGTTTATCGCTTGTGAAGATGATTTAAAGTTCATTTGTGTATTTGAAATTTTATACTATTGTGGTCTTCGTAGAGGTGAACTTAGAGGTCTAACCTGGGATAATATTGATTTTGAAGACAAAACTTTATTTGTCGTTAAAAATGTTGTGAATGAAAATGGTGATGGTGGTTATTGGAAAATTACTACTCCTAAAACTCGTACTTCTACTAGAACAATACCAATGCCAGATATTTTAGTTGATCATTTAAAAGAATATAAAAAGCAAGTTTCTAAATATTATAACTTTAGTCAGAAATGGTTTGTAGTTGGTGATGTTTCTCCCCTACACCCAGATGTTCTTAGAAAAAGAAAAAATAAAAATGCAATGAGTGCCGGTTTAAAACAAATTAGAATTCATGATTTTAGACATTCTTGTGCATCTTTACTCATTAATAATGGTGCTAATATTATGATTGTTGCTAAATACTTAGGACACGCTAAAATTGATGAAACATTAAATACTTATTCTCACCTATTTAAAAATAAAATGGATGATATTGTTAATATGATGAATCATTTAAAATAGTTATTTACAATAAAAAAAGACTTTTTCAAGTCTTTGGGTACCTAATTGGGTACCTAAAATATATTTTAAAGGCTACAAACCCTTTGATATCAACAAAAAGTGGAGCCTTGCGGCTCCTTCAGGGGGCGAAGTTGTTTAGTCACTTTTTATTTTACAACTTCATTTTTCCCTTAATTTTTAACTTTTTTTGTTTATTTTATACCAACATAAATTAAATAATTTTAAAAGTTTTCTAACTTTTTAGCACCTAAATAGCACCTAAATCTATTAGATAAATTATAGTTTTACAAACTAACTTTTTTCACTATATGATACATCTAAATTCTCATCAACAATAATATTAAATTGCTTATTTATTTTTTCTGTTACTCCAAATTCATTAGTTAATTCAAAAACTACACTCATTATTGTAGAACCACTTTTTTTAGGTATTATATTAATTTCATAATTTAAAATTTTATCATTATTAGTTTTATCAACTAAAACTAGTTCAGCTATATCTGAATCAACATTAAATGGAACATAATAACTTCCATTACTATTATTTTCTATTTCAATATTAAAGTAAGTATATTTATGTTCTATTTTATACTTGATGTTGTAATAATTCAAACCATATAAAAGCCTATTAATATCATAATTATATTTTGAGTAATCTAAAAATTCTTCTACAGAAAACTTATCTTTATCATTGACTATTACATAAAAATCATCATTATTATAGCATTCAAAATAATATTTATATATTTTATCTTCGTAAAATAAATTATTATTACTACATTCATTATTGTATTCAAAAGTAACATTTGGATTATTTATATTATTATAGTTTTCTATATTTTTATTATATAAATAATTTCTATAAACAAATATAAAAATACCTAGAATTATAATAATTACAATAAATAAAATTATTTTAAAATATGACTTTCTACTAATTTTGTTACTTTCTAATAAAAATATATTTCTTATTAGATTATTAATAGAACCAATTTTAAATATCATATAGGCAAAAACAGCACCTACAGTATTCAAAATAATGTCATCTATATCACAACTTCCTGTCAAAGTTAAAAATTGGACTATCTCTATACAAAATACTATAATAACAACAGTTAATAAAAAGTTTTTTAATTTTCTTGTCTTTTTAAACAATAATGGTAAAAATATAGCCATTGGCATTAATGCTATTAAATTACCCAATAAATTAACCATTATAGTTTTAGTATCATATAAACTATTGAATTTGCTAATATAATCAATAATTGTATGAAATGGAATAATATTAAATGAATTGCTAATATATTTATTAAAAAGTTCATTAGACCAATCTACAATAGAGAAACTTCTTCCAAACATTGGATCAAATAGTGTAAGTGTAAGTAATAAGATTATATACAAGATAAAATAAATCCATAAGTTAATTTTCATAGGTTTATTATTATTCAAATATTTTGAAAGGAAAAAACCTCCAAAATATAAGAACAAACAACTACTACATAATAAAATTAATCTTGATATTTCAGCAAGTTGGATTGTAAAAGTCATAATCGAATAAAATGATAATATTAAAATAGCTATAACATACATTACTACACTTAAAACTATATATATTTTTTTCATTATTTACTTACTCCTTTTTATAAAATGGTATTTACAAATTAATACTTTATGTATTTAAAAGCATAAGTTGATTTTTCATTGCAATTAATTTCTTCATCGCTTGATAGTTCACATATTCCAACTAATAAATCATTATTATCTTTAAAAGTAATTTTTTTATTATTATCTATAGTATAAGTTCCTTTTTTTGTTTGGTTATTTTCTAAAGTTAATGTATAATTGCCATTACCATCACATTCTAATATGTAATCTTCCTTACCACCTAATTCATCGCCATCTTCATTAACTTGATATATATTTTGATTTTCAGTTGTTGCTATCCATTTACCATTTAATGAGTCACTAGTACCACATCCTGTTATACCAATTAATAAACTTACACCTAACAAACATAAAAATATTTTTTTCATATTCATTCCTCCTAATTTATAATGGTATTGTGAAAGGTTATATACTTTCCAATACCCCTTTCCTTTATTTTGCAAGGATAAATAGCATATTTTACTAATCACCCCTGTTTTTAACATTTTCTACTAT
>CAMMMH010000047.1 GCA_946497955.1 uncultured Mycoplasmatota bacterium
CAATATCATTTTCATCTAGTATGTCTAGTTTTCCATAAAACTTTTCACACTATCTAAAAATAAAAAAGGACGTATTAAAAAACACGCCCACTAAAACTTCATTACAACTATAATATATCACACTTGAACTTTATAAATCAATAAATTCTATTTAATTTTCTTTATTTATTTTGTGTTCAATACATTTTACCAACTGCCTACTAGCTTCTACCTCATCAACACTACGATTAGTAAATTCTGCTATTTCACTAACATTATCATCAGATGAAAGATTATACCTACTTGCATGAATAACCTTACTAATAGTTATCAAAGCTTCATTCATATCATCTTCATCATGAATTGCATCTCTAATACTATCACCAACAATTTCAATTATTTTCTTAGGTTCTTCTGCCAATTTAACATTATCTTTAACCTCGTTAACCAAACCTAATGGATACATCTTATGAACCATCTCTTCAAGCTTTAAAGACACTGGCATTTTTTTCTTTCCTATTAAATCAAAAGTATAATCACAATCCAAAGTTATACCAAACTCTGCTAATATAGACATCATAGTTTGTACTTTAACATTAATATCTTTACTACTAAAGTCAGGATTTTCTTTATAAAATAACTTATATATCTCTATTAGTGTTTTATCATTGTCATTAATTATAATAGATTTTGCATTAGATAAAGCATAAATATATTTCATAATTCCACTTAAATCATCAGTATATTTTTTTATATTACCTGCTTCATTAAAATAATTTAATTTTAATCCTAAAAAAGAATCATATTTTATTTTACAATTTAACGAATCTTTTATAAAAACAAACCATTCAGTAAGACGAGAACCATATATATTATTATAAATAACAGTTTCTGAGTCGGTTGCCTTACTAACTTTAACTTCAAGTGATAGTACCGTATAATCTGTTAATATTGTATATAAAATCGTTACATTTTCTAACATATTATCATGCTTATGATTATACACAAAATCAGTTATCATACGTCTAACTTCTTCTTCATCAATATTTTTTCTCAAAGGAATACCTTCGCACTTAATTTCTATACTTTCATCACCAAAACTACACGTTTCACTAATTCTTATATTTTCCATAATTCATCCTCCATTTGTTTACTTATTATATATCATAAATACTATTTCTACAACATAATTTACTACAAAAAAATAGGGCTCTATCAATAGATATTACCCTTGCAAAAATAATTTAACATTTTTTATTTCTATAATAAACAACACTTCCTACAAACAACACTAAGCCAACACAAGATAAGGCTAATCCTTCTTTAAATAAAGGAGAGACATAAACTAATTTAATATTATGATTACCTTCATTTATCTTAAAGCCAATAAAACTTTTATTAACAACTTCATAAGTAGTCTTTTCACCATCTACAAAGACTTCAAAACCTTTATCATAAGGAATAGATAGTTTAAAGTAACCATCATTCTTAACATCAATATTACCTTCTATAACATCACCTTTAGTCTTATCTCTATCAATAACAAAAGGAGATATTTCATCATTAATAGACATTAAATCATTATAATTATAGATAGCAAAAGAAAGATTAGATAACTTAAATTTGCCTTCACTAAATGTAATCTCAAAAGTATCTTTACCACTCAAAGAATATTCAAAGTTATAATTATTATTATGATATTTCCATTTTCTACAACTAAGTTTATTACTAACTCCATTAATAGTAATATAAGAATCCCCCACACTGCATTTACTATTATAAAGCATACTAAACTTTAAAAGTAAAATATCACTATCACTAATATTATTTAATTTAATAACTAGCTTATTATCTTTAGAAGCTTTAATAAAATATTTACCATTATCTTCTTCTATCTTTAAGTTCTTACTTTCTAAAACATCATAACTAGGAACATAATCTTTAACTTTCTTAACATAACTATCACTATAATCTCCATCAACAATAGCATAATTCAAATAAGCATCTAACTTCTCAAAATAAGATAAACTATTATACTCATCTAAATTCATTATCTTATTAGTACTATAGCCTATAGGTAGGACATCTTCATTTCTATAAATACCATCAGCAATTTTTTTATAGCCTAACATATTATTACTACTATTAAGTAAATACTTATTACCCATATAAAAGTTATAGAAAATATTATTATTACCAGTAAGCATACCATAACTTCTATAAATAAATTCATTATTAATTAAATTATTATAAAAATCTTTATAATAAGAGTTAGATAAAGAAGAATAAATACTACCTGTATAATAATCTATATCATAAATCTTATTAGATTTATCCAACTTAACACTTTGATCACTCATTCTATAAAAACTATTATCGCTATCTAATACTTGCTGTACTTTATCACTAGTCTCTTCATAATCTAAAGTATCATAAAACTCTTTAGTTACAAAGATATCTGAAAAGTTAGTTGGAATAACAATAATTAATGAAAGAATCCAAAGATAAACATATAAAACATATTTTTTTTCTAGCTTATAACTAATAAGTAAAAAGATAATTAAGAGAATCATATCAACACAAAATAATAAACATAAGTATTCCCTCTTATAAACGAAAACAAGAAGATTAATAACTGCAATTATTAAAGAGATAATAATACTAATCTTTAACTTACTTTTATTATTAAAAACATTCTTAAGGAAATAACCAATTAAAAGAATTGCAAGAGGTAAGAGTGGTATGAATGCTTTACCATTTAGATACATTCCTCCATTAAACACATAATCAAAAATGGGAAAAACTAACAAAATACTAAAGATTATACTAATAACCTTAACTTCACGTTTTTTAGTAATAACACCATATATTAAAGCGATTATAAAGATAGCACTACATCCCAAAGAATAAGATGAATACAAAGTATTAGAAATATCAAAATTAGGAATAAATAACCCAAGTAAAGAAATACTTTTATTAGTCGCAGTTCTACCATCAAGTAATGAATAAGCTGTTGGAAGTAAAAGAAAACAACTAAGAAGCACTGGTATTAACAATATAAAGATAAACTTAAAGCCTTCCCTAAAGAAATCTTTTGCTGTAATCTTATCATTCCTTTTATCTTCTATATATCTAAAAATACCATAAAGTAAAACACAAACTAATCCAACAACGCTAAAGTAATAACTAGTTAAAATCATTAAAAAGATAGATATAACTAATAAAGATATTTTCTTCTTATCAAAATACTTATCAATCCCAATTAATGCCATGAGTAAAAAAGGCATATAATCTACAAACATAATATGTCTATGTAAATGAAAGATAAAACATCCTGATGTTAAAAATAATAAAGTACTAACAAAACTAACTTTCAAATCAAATCTTCTTCTTAAAAAATAATACATTAAAATAATGCTTACTATTAAACAGATAATCATACTAAACTGTATATAAGTAATCATAGATACAAAAGGTAATAAATAAGAAATTAAAATAATTGGATTAAAAAGTCCATAATACGAAATATTATAGATATTTTGTCCCCCTCCAAGGTTAAATGCAAAATTAGGAAAAATATCACCTGTATCATAAAATAGTTTTCTTAAATAATCAGGAAACATAATATGTTGACTAAGCCAATCTTTCTTAGAGCCAAAAAAATTAGTAAAGTTAACAAGTACTAAAATGGTAACTAAACTAATTATAATTAAAGTTAAAATATTTATTATATCATTTTTATGCTTACTTAAACTTTTCATAAGTCCCCCTAACTAAATACAATATTACTATTAAGTGGTACTACTTGTATCATTGTATTACCATCTGCAACTACTAACTCATTACCACTCTTATAATAATAATGAGTTTTATCACTTCTAGAAGCTTTATTCCAAGTAATAGGAATAGCATATCCATTAGTAATATAATAGCCTTCCCCATTACCTACAGTATCTAAATCCTGTCTACCATAACTGTCTAATGTATGATTATTAACTTTCATAATAATTATATTCTTATAATGATATTGTAATCCACTATCTCTATCAGTATGCGGACTATTATTCATATAACGTAAATAATACCTATTATTAGCATCATAAGTATAACTTCTAACTTGACTATTAGAATATATCATAGTAATATTATTAGCAGTTAATAAATCACTTGTATCATTAAAAGCAATATCATCAGTAGTATAATTTAAAAGGTTGTAATTATTACTAGTCGTACTATAGCCTTTACTAGTAGCCACATTATATAAATCTTCTATACTAGTAAAAACATTATGAGGTGCCGCAATATTATAGTTACGATAATAGCCATTATCATAAAGTCCATTTATATTATTAACCCCTAAAGCTCTAATATCATTTTCAGCATATGTACTCCATCCATAATGAGCATATATAGCATCACTCTCAAGTGCATAATCTAAAAAATAATGTCTACTACTTCTAACTGGTCCAATTACACTAGTATTAACATCTTTAAAAATAGCCATTATACGTGTTAATCCACCTTCTACGATTATCTCATAAGTTAAATAAGCATCTTGTAATCCTACGTGAGCATTATTACCAACATTATTATCAATCATAACAGCAATAGGACGTTTATTACTGTTAGCATCATAAACAGTCAAATCCTCTTTATCAAGTGTATTAACATCATCTATTTTCACGTTCTCTTTTTTATTAGACCCATTATCATTGATAGACAACAAAAAATAAAAAAGACCTATTAATATTAAAAATAATACTACACTAATAACACTAATTATAATTATTTTCTTTTTATTATGGTTAGGTTTAATCCTAACTTCACCTAAAGATTTTGGCTTTCTCACGACTACCACCCAACTAAATTTTAGCACAGTTTAAATAATAATTAAACTTTAAAGGAAAAGTTTCCAAAACTTGACAAAAAATATACTATTAAAAAACAGTAAAAAATATGATACATTATAGACATAATTAAAAAGCGGTGTTCCCTACCAATAAAGAAAATGGGAATAAAAAAAGTGACTATCATATGCATTCATAGATAGCCATTTTATTACCTTACAAGCTTCTTAACATAAGGACTTTCCACAGATTTATATCCTTTAAATGTTTCTGTACTAGCAATATCTTCTCTTCTATTTTGTAAGGCAATAACTTCATTTGCATTATTCAATTCAAATACATCAGCTTTATCAATACTTTTTACAACTTTACTTGACCTTACAACACTAGTACCAGGCAAAGCTTTTTCTTTCATTTTATCTGCCATTCCCATAATCTAAAACCTCCATATTAATTAATAACTATATCTCTACTACTAGGCATTACTTGTATAAAAGTATTACCATCACTCACCTTTATCTCATCACCATTACTATAAGAATAATAAGTTTTACCACTTCTAGAATCTTTCTCCCAAGTAATAGGCATCATATAACCATTAGTAATATAATATCCTTCCCCACTTCCTACTGTATCTAAATCTTGTCTACCATAATCATCAAGAGTACTATTATCTACTTTCATAATAATTATATTTTTATAATGATATTGTTCTTTGCTATCTCTATCAGTATGAGGAATACCATTCATATAACGAAGGTAATAACCATTATCACTATCATAAGTATAACTTCTAACTTCACTATTAGAATAAGGAATCTCAATACTAGTTAAAGAAGTACCTTCTAAACTACAATTCTTACCATCACAGTTTAATGAATTATCAGTTTTCTCTAAATCTACCTTTTTACTAACATAATTTAAATTTTCATAATTACTAGATGTAGTATCATAACCTAACTCTTCAGCTTTTAAATATAAATTATCAATACTAGTAAAAACGTTATGAGGAGCAGCAATACTACTATCACGATAAAAGGCATCATCATAAAGTCCATTAATGTTATCAACAGAAAGAGCCTTTATATCATTCTCTGCATAAGTACTCCATCCATAATGAGCATATATTGCATCACTTTCAAGAGCATAATCTAAAAAATAATGTCTACTACTTCTAACAGGTCCAATTACACTAGTATCTACATCTTTATATATAGCCATTATTCTAGTTAATCCACCTTCAACAATAATTTCATAAGTTAAATAAGCATCTTGTAATCCTACTTGTTCATCATTTTCTACATTATTATCAATCATAACAGCAATAGGACGTTTATTACTATTAACATCATAAACCTTTAACTCTTCCTTTTTTTCTACTAAAGGCACATCATTACCAAGATAAATAAAATAATAGTAAGCCCCTCCTATCAAAGCTAATAGTAAAATAATAAATACAGTAATTGTAATTTTCTTTTTTCTTTTCTTTTTCATGAGTTTCACCTCTACTTCAATTTTATCACAGTTTTATATTACTTAGTAGAACAATTTATAATAAAAAACATAAAGTATATTAGGTGATTATATGTCTCAATTAGTTCAATATACAAGTAAAGAATTAGATTTACTAGCAAGATTAATGCGAGCAGAAGCAGTAGGCGAAGGAGATTATGGTATGCTTATGGTTGGTAATGTTGGTGTAAATAGAGTCCTTGCTAACTGTTATACATTTAGAAATATAAATACAATTACCAAAATGGTATTTCAAAATCCAGGAGGTTTCGCTGGTATAAACAGTCCCCAATTCACATCAGGTTCCACTATCAAAGAAAGAGAACTAGCAGAAAGAACATTAAAAGGTGAATACTACTATCCTGCAACTAATGCATTATGGTTCTATGCACCAGGAAAAAATAGTAATTGTATTAGTACTTGGTATGATCAAGCCTTAGCAGGAAGATTTAAAAATCATTGTTTCTATGCCCCAGATCCTAGTGTATGTCCACCCCTTCATTAAAAATATCCTTATTTTATATTAACATTATTTTTATTATCTTCTAATATATAGTTAATAGGAAACAAAAAGTTTTGAGGATATTGACAATCACTTCAATTTATATATAATATTAAATTGTAAGTGATCTTCAGTATCCCGTGTGGACTGAAGACTTTTAATTTTATAAAACAAGAGATGAACAAATTAATTTATTAAAATCAAGAAACATGTTATTTTATGTCAAAGAAAAAGCTTATAATACCCAATTATAAAAAACAAGAATAGAAAAAACTTATATGATACTAACCAATAGAAACCTAAAGGATTTACCAGTACCAATTAACATAACACTCTACTATTATAAGGTAATCGCATAAAAATTTGACGTAAAGAAAATTAAATGCAAGGAATGACATTAAATATAAGGTTTTCAATATTTTTGAAATCACTTATATAACGTGTCATTTTTTGTTTCATAGTAAGTTTATCTCCCATAGACTTATCAAGTTTAACAAGATTAAAAACTATTTTTCTAATAGTGGCTAAATTTTCAATAGAGTTACCAACATGATTTCTAGAATGGTCTTCATCTAAAATAACGTCAAGTCTCCAATGAAGTGAACATTCGATATTCCAGTGTTCTCTAGTTATTTTTATAAAGGTGTCTAAATCAAATTTTTTACTTAAAATATAATAATGGGTAGTTGTAGTCTTTATATTGTTCTCATCTTTAATAACATCAATTCTACCTATAGCCTTAACTGACTTCCATTTGTCTTTATCGTGAATACATTTAATGTCATATGATAAATAATATTTTCTTTTTTCTAGCCTTCCATGATCTTTTTCCCAGTTAGTTTCACCAATTGCAATATCTAAAGAATCCTCTTTTAAACCTAAATCAACCACCCTGCACTGAAAGTACAGGGTTTGATGTGAGGACTGGAACTCCTTCTATGCTA
The DNA here is from genome assembly GCA_946497955.1 of uncultured Mycoplasmatota bacterium. Classification (GTDB taxonomy): domain Bacteria; phylum Bacillota_I; class Bacilli_A; order RF39; family UBA660; genus Onthousia. The sequence continues at coordinate 7,785 of CAMMMH010000047.1, forward strand.
AAGCATACTATTGTCATCATTTACAAATATATCTTCTATTCCATCCTTTTGATTTTCAATATATTCTTCTATAGTTTGTCTAGTTACTTACCCTACACTCCTACAAAAATATCCTGTCGCCCACATATGTTGTCCCCAAAATTGCTTCCTTAATTTTGGAAATTCCTCTTGTAACTTTTTAGAACTTCTTCCTTTTAGATATTGCATTACTTGTGCTACTGACAAGCTTGGTGGAATACTTAACAACAAATGCACATGTTCTGGTTGTATATTACCTCTTATTATTGTTATTCCTTTTGCCGAACAACCTTGCATCAGTAGCTCTTTTAATCTATACGCAATTTTGTATGTTAATATTTTCTTTCTATATTTTGTTATCCATACTACATGTATTTGCACATCATACTGTGTGTGGGCTCCTTTTTGCATCTTTCTCACCTCTGTTTTATCTTACTACTTTTTATTTACAAAGGCTAGTCCTCAAAGGATTTATGTAACTGAAAGTCAATGGATATTATCCGCCAGTGCCTAGCATATTATAAGTTCTGGTATTGCTGTTATTTCGTTTGATTTATCATCTACTTTTAATTGCCCTATAGATAGACCAATATCACTTAAAAATGCAGAAACAATATACGGAGTATTACCACCATTAACTTTATCTCTTGCACTTTTGATGGCTTTACCATCAATACTTAAATGCATTCCTTTTTCTTTAACAATGTCCTTAATCCATTCTATAAACAATTCCATAAATTTCTTTGAATCAATAACTTTAAAAACATTTGATAAAGTATCATGAGAAGGTGTACCATTTTTAAGTTGTAATATTTCATTAAAATAATCCTCATGTACTTTTAAGAAATCTGCTAGATTAGTAAAATCAGTATAGCCACATAAAATACCATATATAGTCATTATTATGATGTTGATTAATTCATGCTTTTTGCCTCTAATATCTCTTGGATCTTCTAAAACTTCAAAATGATTAAATAAACTTTTCATATTTCACACATCCTTATATTATAAGAATACATGATTTTGTTTACTAAAAAAATATATTGTACCATTTTTTACATATTATTTTTTATGCGATTGCCATACTACTATTAAAAATATATTGTCAAATCATAGTAAACTATGCTATAATTAATGTGTTCTAAAAAGAACCCATAGGGGCGTGGTATAATGGTAGCATAGGAGTCTCCAAAACTTTTGATGGGAGTTCGATTCTCTCCGCCCCTGCCATAATATGTTCATAAACTCCATTTAGGAGTTTTTATAAATTTAAAGGGGGAAAATTATGATAGGAGAAGTAATAAGAGTTACTAGAAGAGCCAAAAATGATATGACTATCAACGACTTATCTAAAAAATCACAAATATCAAAGTCATACATTACTGAAATAGAAAAAGGAAAGAAAACACCATCTAATGATATATTAGACTTCTTGCGAAACTAAGTATCTAAGCAAAGATTATAAAAACTGCATA
>CAMMMH010000048.1 GCA_946497955.1 uncultured Mycoplasmatota bacterium
ATTTTCTCTGAAAATTAACTACATAATTAAGTCAAATATTTACTGAAAAATCACAGTTTTAGGGGTATTTTGTCAAAAAAAGAATGATATTTTTCATATCATCCTCATTTTTTATCTTTACTCGGCTTCTATTATACCGTAGCCACCATTTTTTCTTTTATATACCACTGCTTCTTTATCAGTGTCAACGTTTTTAAATAAATAAAATTCATGACCTAGTAATTCTAATTGAAGAATAGCTTCTTCTTCATCCATTGGTTTTACTTCTATTTTCTTGTGTTTAATAGTATTGTTTTCTTCATGCTCTTCTTCTTCAATATCTACAATACTAAAGTCAATTCTAGTTTTAGCTTCTTTTGCTTTAATCTTAGTTTTGTTCTTTCTTATTTGACGCTCTATAACATCTATAGCTTTATCAACAGATGCATAGAAGTCATCTTGAGTCTCTTCAGACCTAATAATAAAATTGTGAAGTGGAATAGTAATTTCGACAGTTTGCATGTGTCCTTTAACTTTTACTACTACGTTAGCACGTACACTATCACTATTTTCTAGATATTTCTCTAGTCTTTTCAATTTCTCATTAATGTAGTCTTTCATAGCAGCAGTTACTTCAATTTTGTCACCACGAATAATTATTTCCATATTATCACCTTCCTTAATATTAATATACCATAAAAGGAGCAAAAAACCAACTATTTTGCTAAAGCTGGTTCTTTTATTGGTGTAACATCGACTGCTTGATATCCCTTGCTAGTTTCAAGTAATGTAAATTCTACATATTGACCTTCAGACAAAGTTTTATAACCGTCACAATTAATAGTTGAATAATGAACGAAAATATCTTCGTTTTCTTTGTACTCGATAAATCCGTAGCCTTTTTCATTATTAAACCACTTTACTTTTCCAATCACTAGGCTCACCTCCACATCTTTCTATTCCTTCTTAGATGGCTACTTCTTTTTCAAACGATGTGAGTCCATTATAGCAACTGTTATAAGAATATTTAGAAAATTGCCGTCAATTGTTATTATGAGGCCTTAAATTGTATTTTTAATGAAAAAGTATGTCGAAATATCTTTTAAAAGCTCATATTATGTATTTTATGGAAAATTTATATTTTAAAATATTATAGAGATATAATGTTTATAGCATAGGAGGAATGGTATGAAAGAAGCATTTTTAAATCATACTATGAACTTTATTGCTAGTAATCAAGAAAACTTAAACGATGAAGAAAGGGAAAAATTACAATATGGTTTAGAAGGGTTATATATGACTATAACTAAGCTTGTAGTAATCTTTCTGATAGCTTTCCTTCTGGGATTTATTAAAGAATTTATTATTGCCTTGATACTCTTTAATATAATTAGGTTTCCTGGTTTTGGATTCCACGCAAGTAAGTCTGTAGTTTGTTTAATAACAAGTACACTTTTAATTTTAGGATTACCTTATTTATTTACCAATATTGAGGTTGGTCTTACTATTAAAATAGTTCTATGTATAATTTCAGTTATAACATTTATAATTTGTGCACCTGCTGACACCTGGAAGAGACCTTTAACTAATAAGAAAAAAAGAATAATTAGAAAGGTATCTGCTTGTAGTTTAGCAATTATATACAGCGTACTTATTATAGTGTTTAATGGTATGGAAATTAGTAATTTATTAATGGCAGCTTTACTTATTGAAACAATATTAATATCTCCTATTATGTATTTAATATTTAAAGAACCATATAGAAATTATAAGAGGGTTTAAACATTTATAATGTTTAAATAAATAGTAGTAAAGAAAGGAATGAAAAGGGAATGAAAAAAAGAATGGCTGGTATGTTAGCTGCAGTTGCTATGTTACTTACTGCAAGTGCTAGTATGGGATGTGTTTTATGGCTTGTTGAAGAACCAAAAGCTTTAAAAAACATGGATTAATAAGAACTGTTTATAGTTCTTTTTTTATATATAGTTTTTGGATAAAATAGTCATCTAAAAATGTCTTTTTAGAATACATATTTTTGGATTTTGATAACACTTTATTTGCATAGTATAAACCTCTACCACGTCCTGCTCCCTTAGTTGTATAGCCGTCAGTATACATTTTTTTAATCGGAATTAAATCTTTATAGGTATTTGAAATAACAAATATAAGACTATTATTACTTTCATATATTTCCAAAGTAACATTTTTCTTTTTTGTTTTCATAGATGCCTCCATTGCATTGTCAAGATATATTCCTAAAATTATGCAGGTTTGTTTTAAATCTTTATCATTAAGTTTTTTAATTGTTTTTGTTACTTTAGGACTTACTTCAATAATTAATTTTATTTTATTAGTCTTTGATATTGCAAGCTTATAATATAAAAGTCCTTTTAATCCTCCTTTCGGGATATTTTTTAAACATTCTATATCATTCTCATCTAAAATAATACTAAATTTTAACATTTCATCTATTTTATTAATAATCTTTTTATTTTTTGTCATACTTCTAATTATTGATAAATTATTCTTAAGTTCATGTCTATACATTTGTTCATTATCAATCCAGTCTTCAAAAGTTTTAATATATTTAAATATAGCATTATATTCTTGATTTAAGCTGTTATAATTATTACATTCTTTTACATACAAGCAATATAGTACTGCTACTAGTACAACAACAATAGATGTTAGTATATAATTAGAGATTACATTTATATGTTTAGATAAATTAAGAAATGAAATTATTAATGTCCAAAAACTTATTACAGAAAAAAATATTACAGGAACAATACCATTAGAATCTATTTTTAGACAGAATTTTTGAAATTGTATTTTAATACCTTTTATTTTAGTTAAAATTATTGCTACTATAAAAATTAAAATATTGTTTAATAAAATTATATACCATGTATCTCTGGCATTTTCGTATCCCATTAATATTGTAAATGGCAATACTAAATAGTCTACTAAGGCAGTTAATAGCATTGCACTACTCATCGCTAATATTGAAGTTGATAATCTTATAGAAAATGTAATTTTAAATACTATTATGGATATTAGAAATGTTAAGATTGTTGAAATGCCATTATACTCAGGATTATAAAATAAACATATTGGCAATGACACTAATATTATTGTAATTATATTTCTTACATTAAAATAGCGAATATTTGAATTTACTAAATTTTTTACAATTATAAATACAGATATAGACATAATTAGCCCACTAATTATTTTAGTTAGCATTATTGACATACTCAATCAACTCCTTCTTACCTGCTCTTGATATTAAGTTAGTAGTAACACCATTATCAAATAGCACTTCATTTTCTTTAATATCATAACTTCTTATTTTATCGGTATTTAAAATTAGACTCTTATGTACTTTTAAGAATCTCTTATCTAATTCTTTTGATATTGCACTTAATGTATATGGAGCTTTAAATGTTCCATAATCTGTATGAATTATACACCTTTTACTATCTTGTTCTTTTTCAATATAGATAATATTCTTTAATGCTATCTTATACAAAGTATAGTTATACTCATAACTAAGACATTTTTCTCTACTATTAAATTGTTTGTAGATTATCTTTAGAGTTTCATTTAACTTTGTTTTACAATTATCAAATTTACTTATAAAGTCTAATAGATATAACCTATTAGATAATGCTTCATATCTATATTCGGCAAAAGCAGTTACGATTATGATAATAGAATTCCAATCATCTAGTTCTTCTCTTATAAATCTAGCAGCATCTAGACCAGAACCATTCTTCGTCTTAATATCAAAGAAATAGACTTTAAAGCCCATCTCTTTTCTAGCAAGATCTTCAAAATCTTCCTCATAACTCTCACATTCATACTTCTTATACTCAACATCGTAGTTCATTAGAAATTTATCAATCTCACCCTTTATTAAATCTCTAAATTCCTTTTCATCATCACATATAATAAAATTTAACACTACTACCTCCTCCTTTAATACTACGCACACCCTTAAATTTTACCATATATTTCCAGTTTATAGGAATTTTGTCAAAAAAAAATAGTAGCTATTTAGCCCTATTTTTATTTTTTTTAGATTTAGGTTCTTTTTTGATAACTTCGCCTACTTTTTCGATTATATTATCTGTTACTTCTTTGTTCTTTTTAGAGATAACTGTAGTTCTTAAAACAAACCATACAACAATGATAAATATTATTATATATAGTATTTTACCCATGAAAGGATCTTTTAAAGAATAGAAGATTGAAGCAAAGGCAAATAAGATATTAAATCCATAGATTATTAGTACTGTTGTTCTCTGTGAAAAGTTCATTCCTAGTAATTGATGATGAATATGTTCTTTATCTGGAGAGAACGGAGCTTGATGTTTAAGAAGCCTTCTAATGATTGCAAATAAGGTATCTAGTATAGGTATTCCTAAAATCATTAGAGGAACAAATAAACTAGTTAATGCTGGTCCTTTAAACTCTAAAAGAGTAATTACTGCTATCATAAAGCCTAAGTACATGGCACAGTCACCACAGAATATTTTAGCAGGATAGAAGTTATGAAGTAAAAATCCTAATGTTGCTCCTAACATTATAAATGTTAATATCATAACTAAACTACCACTACGTCCTTGGAAAAATCCTATAATACCTATTGTTAAGAAGAAGATGCTACTAATTCCTCCACTTAAGCCATCTAAGCCATCAATTAAATTTATTATGTTTACACATGCTACTACAAAGAGAATTGTTAAAGGATAGGAGAACCATCCAAAGTTAATAGTATAACCAAAGGCCGTTATGTTATTTAATAGGAATCCTCCATAAAATACTAGGATAGAGGCTGCTATTATTTGGCCAATTAATTTTGTCCTTGCACGAATAGATTTTATATCATCGGCAATACCAGTTAATATTATGATAAAGCTTCCTATTAAGATAGAATTCATCTGAACACTTTCTGTTCCAAATAACATATAACCTATTAGGAAAGCTAAAAATATGCCAACTCCTCCTAATTTAGGGGTAGCTTTAGTATGAATATGTCTATGCCCTTCATCACTTCTTGGTATGTCCATTGCTCCTATATGTTTGGCTATTCTTTTCATAAAGGGCATTATTAAAGCAGAGCATAAAAACGTTGTTATAACTATTTTTAGAGTCTCTATTATTTGTTGATTCATAGTTTTTCCTCTTTTCTAAAATAATTATAACAAGTGGAATAGATTTTTACAATAAAAGAAAAACAACTTAATATTTTTAGTTGTTATCTTCTAATAATCTAATGTTATCTAAAAGTACTCCTGTTCCTTCTACTACACAAGTCAGAGGACTATCTGCAATTAGAACTGGAACTTTTAATTCTTTCTTTAAGACTTCATTAAGTCCTTTAAGCATAGAACCTCCTCCAGTTAATATTATACCTTTATCCACAATATCTGCGGATAACTCTGGTGGTGTTTGTTCTAAGACATTAGTCGCTGCTTTAACAATTTTATAAATAGATTCATGTAAAGCTTCTTCTGTTTCTTGTTCATTTATTTCAATGGTATTAGGTAGACCTGTTACTAAGTCTCTTCCTCTTACTTCAATTTTGTTCTTTTTATCAGGTTCATATAGGTTTGCAAATTCTATTTTTATATCTTCTGCTGTTTTTTCTCCTATTAATAATTTATATTTTTCTTTAATGTATTTAACAATATCTTGGTCAAAAACGTTACCTGCTATGCGAACTGAGGCACTATTTACGATATCATTTAATGAAAGTATGGCAATATCAGTAGTACCTCCTCCAATATCTATTACCATGTTAGCACTAGGCTTAGATATATCCATACCTGCTCCTATTGCTGCTACTTTAGGCTCTTCTTCTAAAAATACTTTTCTAGCACCAGTTCTCTCAGCTGCTTCTTTAATAGCATTCTTTTCAACTGGAGTTACATTTGTAGGACAACAAATTAATATTCTAGGTCTTGATAAAAAGTTTCTAGCATGTATTTTTCTAATAAAATAGTCTAGCATTATTTCAGTAATCTCAAAATCAGCGATTACACCATCTTTCATAGGCTTAATAGCTTTTACTTTCTCAGGAGTTCTACCTAGCATTTCACTTGCTTCTTTACCTACTGCTACTACTTTTTTATTATCAGTATCAATAGCGACTACACTAGGTTCATTTAAAACTATTCCTTGTCCTTTAATATAAATTAATACATTTGCAGTTCCTAAATCTATACCAATATCTTTTGATAACATTCTATCACGTCCTTTTACTGTTAATATTTTAGCAGAAATATATTATAATGTAAATTATTTTCTTAGAAAAAAAACGGCATTTACTCCGTTTCTTCATTAGTGTTACTATTATCGCTTGTATCTTCAGTAGTGGTATTATCAGAAGTACTTTTTTCAGTAGTATCACTAATTACTTGATCAAAGTATTTGCTAGGGTCTACTACTTCACCTGATTTGTAAAGTTCAAAATGTAAATGGTTTCCTAAATCTTGATCAATTGTATTTGTTCCACTTTTACCTATTACTTGTCCTTGTTTAACTGTATCGTTCTTTTTAACTGATACTTCACTTAGACTTTGATAACTACTAATGAAGTCATTATCATGCTTTATTTCTACAACTGTTCCAAGAAGTTCATCTTCTCTTACATCTACTACTGTTCCATCTAAAACTGATACTACATCAAAGGTATTTTCTAGTCCAAAGTCCATACCAGAGTTTTGAATGTAAGTGTTTTCGTGATAAAGAATTGATTTTTCTTGGCTGTCGGCATTAGCTTGATAATCATAGAAGTATTTAAGAACTTGGACATTTTCATCTGTATATGGCTTTACCATTTTAACGTCCTCTTTAATTACTTCTCTATCCTTTTCATCATCATCAATTATAGATGAATTAACATATTCTATGTCTTCTTCAGTAGGATTATTCGCTTGCATATTTTGACTTACATAGAAAGCACTCATTCCTGTTAGTGAGAAAGCAATTAGGTATGCTCCGATAATAGCTCCTTTTTTTAATCTTAATTTTTTCATTAACATCACCTCATTAAGAGTTTTAACGAAAATCTTAAAATTATACTTTAAATTTTAATTTTTAAACAATTATAGCAGATTCATATAAGTCATAGATACAGTTTGTTACTAGGTAGATTAAGGAAATTGCTAAAAAGAAATAAAATACTCTTGCTTGCCAAATTTTATTTTTTTTAAAAATAGCATTTATGTTAATGGAATCTAAACTCCAAATAACAATAATTGTTACGATAAAATATAAAAAGTATTTAACGCTCATTTCCTACCTCGTATTCTTTTATTTCATTTATTCTTCTAATATGTCTTTCTTGATTTGAAAATGGAGTTGTTATAAAGGTAATAATTAGGTTATATGCTGTATCTACTGACATATTTTCATTTAAGCAGATGATATTAGCATCATTATCTCCTCTTGTTTCTATTACATCTTCTAGTGATAAAACTCTAGCAGCACGTACTCCTTTAACTTTATTGCAGGCAATAGATATACCGATACCGCTACCACAGATAGCAATACCAAAATCTATTTCTTTATTAGCAAGAGCTTCTCCTAATTTAAAAGCATAGTCTGGATAATCAACATTTTCTGTTCCTTTAGCACCATAATCTATTACTTCGTAATCTTTTTTTAATTTTTCTAAAAGTTCTACTTTTAATTTGTAACCTCTATGGTCATTAGTTATTCCTAATCTCATTTGTTTAACCTCCTTAATACTAGTGTTCCTCCCATTACTTGGTTAAGATGGGAATAATCTATATAATTATCTTCTAGTTGCAATTTCATTTTGTAATTTAGTTCTTCTAATTCTGTAATGTTTGTTGGTAATAAATCATAATATGCTGGTTCTACTCTAATACTTCTTTTTAGCACATATACTTTTTTTGTTGTTAAATTTTCCAGCATAGGACGATAATTTAAATAAAGTCCTCCTCTTTTAATCATATTAGCAGAAAAATCACAAGTTATACCTGATTTAGTATGATGTTCTTTAATACTTTCATGAAGCAAAACTATATCTCCTATAAAGAAATCAGTATCTGTACTAGTATTTATGGCCTCTTCTTTTAATATGGCTTCGTATATTTTGTTTATACTTTCACCATACATTATTTCAGTTATTTGTTTTGATATTCTATTTGTTTTTAAATTTTCTAATTCATTATGATAGGTCTCATATAATTTTTTATTGTTAAGAGATAATATTTCTTCTAAAGTAAAATCATACATCTTTATTCCCCTACTTTAGTATAACATAAAATAAAAGAAAAAAGCAGTAGGCACTGCTTATTCTCTAATCTTTTTTATTAAAACCATATTTCTTATTAAACTTCTCTACTTGTCCTGCTTTAGATGCTCTTCCTTGTTTTCCTGTATAGAATGGATGACAATTTGAACATACTTCAACATTTATTTCATCTTTATTAGACATTACTTCAAATGTTGCACCACAAGCACATGTTACTTTACATGGTCTATAGTTTGCTGGATTATTTTTTGCCATTTTTCTTCTCTCCTTTCGCCATGATAATTTATTTATCATAGAAATTATCCCCTTAAGGAACTAATTCGCTACTTAATATATCAAATTATTTAAGATTTGACAAGGTTTTTAACAGATTTTCATACCTAAATATTAAATCTAAAGTAGTATTTACGAAAATTCGTAACTAATTTATTACATTTTTATCTTGCTATCTAGAAGTCAATATGATACTATTAACTTAGGAACATTTGATGTGAGTGTCGCCTCCATTCCATTAAGGAAAGGAGGAAAAGGTATGAAGACAAAGACTTTTATCTTAAAAGTACTGAGGCTCATTCCTTCTATTTTGATTAGCCTTGCCTTCTTGGTACTAGTCTTAAAAATAGATTAGACACTCTGCATAAGAGTGTCAACTATTCATTAATTATGAGGTGACATTCACTTGCAAAATCGAATGTTTCTCATTTTTTATTGTATGTAAATTTCTTTTTACATATACATCTTATCACATAAGTATCTTTTTAGCAAGAGTGTTTTCACTAGGACGGAGTCTAAATTTATCGGAAAATAAAAAAGATGAAAGAACTCGTGGTATAAT
>CAMMMH010000049.1 GCA_946497955.1 uncultured Mycoplasmatota bacterium
AACCATTTTTCAATGGTTTCCGCAGTTTTTATATTTTGCAAGTGTTTAAAACCCGTGATTATGTTTTAGGAGACTATTCTTATGGAAAAATAAGACTTAAAGGCTTCTATGATAGTAATAATAAAAAGGCAAAAAAGCTAAATGACATTAAATATTTAGAGGACTACATCAAAGAATATTGTTCCCCTGGAGCGAAAACTTTTTTCCTAAAAAAAGAAAAAAATCCTAAAAACAGTAAAAATATGTAAAAAAGGGGCTTTTTATTTCTTTTTTTTTATGCTAAAATGGTTTATAGAATAGTAAAGGGAGGAAAACAAGGATGAATGAAAAGAAGAAAATGACCTTATCAATCATAGGTGAAGATGGTTCTATTGATGAAGTAGAAGTTGTTATTGCCTTTGAATTTAAAGATACAAAAAGAGAATATGTTGTCTATACAAAAAATGAAAAAGATGAAAACGGTAATGTAACAGTTTATGTATCTCAAGTAGATAGAAGTGGAGATACTCCAAAATTATATGGTATTGATGATGAGGACGAATGGAATAGAGTAAAAGATGTATTAAGAAGACTATCAAAAAAAGACTAATAGATAGTAATAATTAGTTGGAGGCGAATGACATGAGTGAAAAATTACATAATAGTGAATTAGACGCTACACATGTTAGCGGTACTGCTACAAATAGTAATGATCCAAAAAAAGGCAATTCAAATAAAATAAAATTAAAAATGACTTCTTATGCTGTTATTATGGAAGTACAAGAAGCTTTTATGCAAGAAGAACTAGAAAAACAAAATGAAGAATTAAATAAATTAGAAGCAAGTACTAGTGATGCATCATTAACAGACGAAGAGCAAAAAGAGATAAATAGCAATATTGCTAGTTTAAAAGCTGATATAGATTCTATGAAAAAGGTCTATGACGAATTTTCTAATGCTAGGGTAAGATTTACAGAGATGTCAAAAAAAGCTTTAAAAGTTCATGAAGATAATATCGAACAGATGAAAGAAAATGATGAAGAACTAGCAAAAGAACCTGAATTGAAGGCTGATTTTAGCACTTATAAGGAAGCACAAAAAGTATTAAAAGATGCTCAGGAGGCAAATATTTTCTCTAATGTAGATAGTGAAGCAATTAAAGAAGAAGTAAATCGTGTTATGAGTGAAAAAACTATAGAAGATAATAAAGAAAATGGAAATAATAACAATTATAGTGCTCCAAATATAACATCAGATAATTTTAGTGAAACTATAACCTCTATTGCTCAAGATGTAAAAGCAACACCAAGTGAGAAATCTGTTTTATCAACACCTCTTAGTGCAGATGCTTTCTTAAATGAAGGCTTAAATATCGGGGGTTCGGGGGACATTTTTGATGGTTCTACTCCTGCTAGTGTTGAAGAAAGTGGTGGACTTAATGTAATAAATTTTGATGACGACAAATCTATAGAAGCTTATCTTAATAACTTAGAAAAAGAAACTGATAGATTAAAAGCTACTGGAGATGAGCTAACCAGTAAATTATCAAACTTACTAGATGAGAAAACAATGGCCACTAAAAAGCAGAAAGAGGCTGAACAAGCACGAGAAGAAGCCAAAAGAAAATATGAAGAAGCTATAAGACAGCAGGCTTTATTAAATTCATATAAACCAGAAATAGATAAATTAAGAAAAATAATGGAAGAACAAGCAAACCTTAATAGTGATAAAGAAGCCGAACTTAGAAGAGAAAATGAAGCTTTAGCAAGTATTTATTCTAAAACAAATGATATTGAGGCAGAAACAACAGGCTATGGCGAAAAAACTAGTGCAATCCTAAATGAATTGAAAAAATTAAGAGAAGAATTTGCTGGAACACCTTATAATGGTGGTGATTCTCCTATAATTGGAGGAGAAGGAGGACGTAAAAAGTAATACGTTCTTTTTTTTGCTTTTTTTTCATATACTTTACTGAGGTTTTAGATATGAAGAATACTCTTTTTTATTACTACGGACTTACCCCAGAAAAAATAATTAAAAAAGATAATTATTATTACTTTTATCTTGATAATTACATCTATTATCTATATAAAGTAAATAGGCCATTAGAATATATAAATGAATTAATCATACTCCTTAGAAATGTTTATAATAATAGTTTTATGATGATTATCTTTAATGTAAATAAAGAAGCTTTAAGTATAATAAATAATCATTATTATATTCTTTTAAGAGCACCTAAAAATAACAAATTTAATATTAATGACATCTATAATCCAACATATTGTCCAAAAGAGGCATCTGATCTAAAACTTTTAAATCATAGTAGTTGGAATAATCTTTGGAGTAGTAAGATAGATTATTTTGAATATCAAAAAGACTATATAAAGATGAAATATAAAACCCTCTATCAGACTCTAGATTATTTTATAGGTCTAGGAGAAAATGCTATAAGTTATTTTAATGCCACTAACAGCTATCTAACCAAAGAAATTAATGACACTTTAGTCTTATCAAGAAGAAGAGTAAATCTTAATGATTTAAGCTTCTATAACCCTTTAAACATCGTTATAGATAATAAAGCAAGAGATAGTGCTGAATATCTTAAATATCTCTTTATAACAGATGATTATACATATGATTTTCTAGATGAGTTTTTGACTAATCTAAATTATAGTACCTACCAATATGCTTTATTAATAGCAAGACTTCTTTTTCCAAGTCATTACTTTGATATCTACGAGAAGATAATAAATGAGACTCTAAAAGAAAAGGAGATTATCAATGTATTAAAGAGAACAGATGAATATGAAAAGTTTTTAAGATATATTTATAATTTTATAAATAAAAAAAAGCCTATTTTAAAAATAGACTGGTTAGAAGCTAATTAACATTTCTTACTTCTTTAACTTCAGGTACTTCATTCATTATCATCTGTTCAATACCATCTTTTAAAGTAACATCTAAGAAAGCACAATCTTGACATGCTCCACCTAATTTAACATAGACAATACCATCTTCAAATTTAATATATTCTAAAGCCCCACCATCACTAATTAAAAAAGGCTTTAACTCATCAATAATACTCTTAATTTTATCTTCGACATTTTCCATTTAAATCACTTGTTCCTTTCAATATCATAATTATAGACATTTTTATAAATATTGTAAAGGTTGTAACGAAAGACTTTTTTTGCTATAATACACCTAGAGGTTAAGTGTATGGTAAAAGAATATAAAGAAGGTTCCATAGTTGTTGGAACTGTTACAGGTATAAAAGATTATGGTATTTTTGTAAAATTAGATAATAATAACAGTGGACTTATTCATATATCAGAAATTGGTAACCACTATATAGAAGATTTAAATAAATATGCTACTGCTAATGAACTGATAAGAGTAAGAATTGTGAGTAAGAGTAGTGATAATATGTATAAGTTAAGCATAAAAAATGTAGATTATAGAATAACTAAAAAGCATGGTAGTAGAATAAAAGAAACAGAAAGTGGTTTTAAAAATTTGGCCTTACATCTTGACTATTGGGTAAGAAAAGAACTAGAAAGTTTAAAAAAATGAAAAAATATGCAAATAAATTATTGACAATCATCAAATTAACTGGTATATTTAATCATGTCAAACGGTTTTTGGGCGATTAGCTCAGTTGGTTAGAGCACTTGCCTTACAAGCAAGGGGTCATAGGTTCGAGTCCTATATCGCCCACCATTTATTATTTGTTGCCGAAATAGCTCAATTGGTAGAGCAACTGATTTGTAATCAGTAGGTTACGGGTTCGATTCCTGTTTTCGGCACCATTTTATTATGTCGGAGAGATAGCGAAGTGGCTAAACGCGACAGACTGTAAATCTGTTCCTTCGGGTTCGATGGTTCGAATCCATCTCTCTCCACCATAGTTTATACGCATTTGTTATTGCCTCGTAGCCAAGTGGTAAGGCATCAGACTTTGACTCTGACATGCGTTAGTTCGAATCTAACCGAGGCAACCATCTAATTAGTAGTATGATCCGCTAGCTCAGTCGGTAGAGCATTTGACTTTTAATCAAAGGGTCATGAGTTCGAATCTCATGCGGGTCACCATTTATATGTGCCTGAGTGGCGAAATTGGTAGACGCACAGGACTTAAAATCCTGGGAGGTTCACCCCTCGTGTCGGTTCAAGTCCGACCTTAGGCACCATCTATTTTGGAGGAATACCCAAGTCTGGTTGAAGGGACCGGTCTTGAAAACCGGGAGGTCGCGCAAGCGGCGCAGGGGTTCGAATCCCTTTTCCTCCGCCATTTAGAATTTTATATCGCGGGGTGGAGCAGTTGGTAGCTCGTCGGGCTCATAACCCGAAGGTCGAAGGTTCAAGTCCTTTCCCCGCAACCATGGTTCCGTGGTGCAGCTGGTTAACACGTCTGCCTGTCACGCAGAAGATCGCGGGTTCGAGCCCCGTCGGAACCGCCATTTTTTATTTTTGGCTTCATAGCTCAGTCGGTAGAGCAAAGGACTGAAAATCCTTGTGTCGCTGGTTCGATTCCCGCTGGAGCCACCATTTTAGAAATTTTTATCCATGTGGATATATATAATAAATACCAGTCAATGTGATTGGTTATTTTGTTATATTTGGCAAAATTATTTAAAAGTTAAATATTTTTTTCAAAATAAAAAAATTTATATATAACTTATAAAAAGGTGAATATATTTATGGAAGAATTAACACTAATACTAACTGAAAATGAATTAGATTTTAAAACATTTAAATTGTGTAATTTAACTGGTAGTCAAATTGTTAGTTTTGATGTAGAAATTGATAAAGAAACTGCCCTAATCAGCTATGAGACTCTGGAAAAATTTAGAAATAAAGGGTATGCTAGTAAAGGGTTAAACATGTTAAAAGATTTTTTGTTTAATCATGATAATATTTTGTTTTTAGAATTAATAAATCTATCCGGTGATTATAGCAGGAAAGTGGCAGAAAATGCAGGCTTTTTTTCACGCAGTGGTAATCTTGACTACTATGTTTTATTAAATCCACTCGCGGAACAAATTTTAAATGATAGACTAAATTTTTTAGATGTTTCTTCAGTTAAGTATAAAAAAACTCATCAACTTTTAGATAAAGTAAAAAAATTAAGGCAAGTAGAATTTTTTTCAAAGCAAAAAATGAAAGCCAAATTAGACGAATTATTACAACAAAGAGAAGTTGTAGATTCAGGGGATTATAAAGAATATATTGAATCTGAAATTAATCATCTGCAAAAAGTTTTAATAGATTCACAAGATATTAAAAAGTTATAAATAACTACGTCATTCGCACCAGTTAAAGATATTAACTCGTACTTTTTAAGTTCGAGTTTTATTATATTTAAAAATCTGTTATAATATAAGACAATTTCTAATCTTTAGAAATATCAAAAATGTAAGAAGTGATAATATGGGCCAAAGTTTTAGTGTAATAATGAGTAATGCTATTAATCGATGTAATTGTCTAAAAGTAGAAGATGGAATGCTACAAAGTATTTATCCTTTTACAACCGAAAATATATCTAGATATATTGATAAGTTTAACTTAGAAGATAAATCCTTATTAACAGTTGGCTCATCAGGAGATCAAGTTATAAATGCTATTTTAAAGGGATGTAAAGATATAACCTTATTAGATATTAACCCTTATACAAAGTTTTATTATTATTTAAAAGTAGCAAGTATAATAACTTTAGATTTAGATGAATTTATGAGATTTCTAAGATATAAAGACTATCCTAAAGTATTTGTAGATAATAAAGAAGTTTTCAATATAGAGTCATGGAACAAAATAAAAATAGTCTTACGTCTTATTGATTATGAAACTTATTTATTTTGGGATGAACTTTTTCAAACAATTAAGCCAGTAAAAATAAGAAATAGATTATTTTCTTTAGACGAATACAATTCTAATATAATATCTAATTGTAACCCTTACTTAAAAAGTCAAAATATATATGAAAAAACAAGAGGCAAAGTTAAAAATATACGTCCGACTTTTATAAATAGAGATATATTTAATATAGAATTAAAAAGAGAATATGATAATATTTGGTTATCAAATATAGGAACTACTATAACTAAAGAAGAGATGATAAGAACGATGACTGATAACTTAGCAAAGTTTTTAAATAAGGATGGATTACTTTTAATAAGCTATTTATATGATACAAATAAAGATACAGAATATAAAAATGATTGGAGCATTATATATGATTTAGATAAGATATTTGAATTATTAAAAGACTATCAACCTTATTTAGAAACCTTTACAGGAATAGATGATTTAAAGTTTAACAGTAATAATATGAATGATTCTATACTAGTTTATCAAAAGCATTGATATAAAAACTATATACTATCAAATATTTACTTTATTAGTAACATGCGGTATAATATGCAATAATTAAAAAAGGGGGAAGGCATTATGGCATATTATAATAGAGATAATGATAAATTAAAACTAAATAAACTAAAATATTTAAATAGTGGCGAATATGCAAAAGTTAGATATAATAGTGATATTATTTTTAAAGAATACTATCATGACAGTGAATGTAGATTAACTACCGAGATGTTTGACATATTAAAAAATATAGATAATAGTCATTTCATGAAAATATATGAAATCTATAGTGAAATGAACACTTTGGAGCTAGCTCAATATATTTTGAAACAAAGACCATTTATTGTAGATGCATATATCGCTAAGTACTATCCTGAAGAACAAATAAATGTATTATATGAAAGTATTGATTATTTACTAGATAATTTTAATGAGTTAGAAATATTATTTAAAATATTTTCTTATAATGGAATTGTTACAGATGATGTTAAAAGAACAAATACTGTATTAAACAAAAATGAAATAATAATAATAGATCCTGATGCTTTTTACACATCAAAAGAATCACAAAAAGATATATTGATAAGAAATAAAAAAGAATTGTTATATCTTTTTAAAAGTATATTACTAGATAGTGCCAAAAAAAATGAAAATTGTAAAGAATGGCTATTAATTAATACAAAATTTAATAGTTATTTAACTGATTTTGAAATAGAAGAAAACACAAATATTACTAAAGAACTTTCTAAAAGATTAGGTTATGTAAAAAGACCTATAGATTATTTTATAAAATAAAACAATAATGCAACACCAAAAACTTATAATCTATGATAATATAATTATAGAATTAATATGAAAGTGGTGTAGTAAAATGATAGAAATAAAAGATTATAATGATGAATATAAAGAAGATGTAAAAGACTTATTAGTGGAGTTACAAGACTATCATGCCAAGATAGATGAACAAAAGATAATGACTAATATAGATAACTACAAAGAAGAGTACTTTAATTTAGTATATAATGAGATTAAAGAAAATGAAGGTAAAATCTTTCTTGCCCTAAAAGATTCTAAAGTAGTAGGTCTTACTGCTTGTCTAGTTGATAGATTACCATTCGGTCACAACTACGTTAGCCCTTGTCCTAAAAGGGGGAGAATATTAAAATTAATTATCAAAGAAAATGAAAGAGGGCAAAGGATAGGTAGTGACTTATTAGAAAAAGCTGAAGACTATTTAAAAAGTATTGATTGTAAATATATAGATATAGATGTATTTGGTACTAATAAGACTGGTTTAGAGTTTTATCTTAAAAAGGGCTACATCATAAGAACTTATAAAATAATTAAAGAAATATAGGACAATGATATGAGAAAAGATATAAAATATAAAGAAATAATAACAAGATTAACTCTAGAAAACTTTGATATTCTAAAAAAAGAATATAACCTTAATCATAATGCTATGTTAGGACTATTAAATTATGGATTACATAATAAAGCGATATCTGAAGATAAAAAATGGGTATTAAATAAACTTAAATATAAATATCAGTTTTCTTTAGTTTTAAAAGATTCAAAATATGGAATAATAAGTGATACTCATATAGGTAATATTAAAGATAGTCCCCACTATATTAAAAAAAGTACTAATCTTTTAGTACAAATAGGTATAAATAAAGTTTTTCATACAGGCGACATCTTAGATAGTTATGATGAAAGATGTGAGTTGACTCATGATGAGTTAATAAAATTACATTATAAGCAGATTGAAAGATTTCATGATATTTGGCCAACTAATATTACAACTTATGCCATCTTAGGTAATCATGATACTAAGTTTAAAAGACTAGGTATTGACTTATATAAAGAACTTTCAAGAGATAGATTTATTATCTTAGGTACAGGTGGAGCCTATCTTAAATGTTCTAACTATAAAATATTTCTAGAACATAACGTTCCAACATCAGCTTTAGTACCACCTCACTATAATTATGATTTAATATTAAAAGGACACTCTCATTTCTTTAAATACAAAGAAAATAGAAATATCTTTAGAGTAGCAAGCTGTAGTAACATCCAACCTAATAGTTACTCCCTAGGTTATTATGCCCCAGGCTTTGCCACACTCTCTACAACTAATGGTTTAGTAATAGATGGTTACAACTTCACCAAAGATGAAACAGTCCACACTTTAACTCTCAAAATAAAAGACTAGAATTTCTAGTCATTTTTACATGTAGCACCTAAGCTTTCATAGACACTCTTAATATCATCAACACTGATTTTACCATCTTTAATCAATTGTCCATTAGCAGAATCAATTTCAAGTAATTTATCAGTATCAACTTTTTCATAATTAATATCAACAGTAGAAGTTAATTTATTATCATTAATATCAACATTATAATCATAATATTCTACATCCTTATAAGGACTATATAATGACTCTATCTGTTCTTTATAAGTATTAAGTATATCAGAACTATCAGTCTCCACAGTCTCAACTGTTTTAATTCTTGAAACATAATCTCCTTCATACTCAACATTATATTTTAAGCTAGTCTTAATTCCATTCTGATTCATTGTTCTTGTACAAGTCATAGATTCCGTACTATTACTATTACCACAACCTGTAACTAGTAGTAAGATAAATACTCCTAAAACTACTTGCCAAATTTTAAATTTCTTTTTCATCTTTTTCCTCCCATAATAAAGTCAAGTATTTTCTACAAAAAATCAACTTTATTTTC
>CAMMMH010000050.1 GCA_946497955.1 uncultured Mycoplasmatota bacterium
TGTGCTCTTTTTAATTTAGATATCACCTAATTTTAGTTTTCGAACAACTCTATTATAAAAAATGATATATTTAGACTTATTTGTTATAGAAAAAGATATGATAATAAGATATAATATGGGTAAGTAAATGCAAAGGAGGTGTTATTATTTTAGACACTAATTTTAACCAGATAATTGAAATGATTGAAAAGAGAAAAAATAATGCATATAGAAAAGTAAATGAAGAAATGATTTTACTATATTTAGAAGTTGGCAAGTTTTTGTACGAATTAAAACAAAATAGTGCTTATGGTGATAAAATTACTACAAAAGCTGCCGAATTTATGAAGAATAATTATCCTAATATACGAGGATTTACTAAACGAAATATAGAGCGAATGGTTCAATTTTATAGTACGTATAAAGATGATGAGATTGCGACACCATTGGTGACGCAATTGTCATGGACAAACAATCTTCTTATTTTAAGTGGTTCTAAAACGAAAGAAGAAAGGCATTTTTATCTACAATTATCTATAAAGAATAATTATTCTAAACGTGAATTAGATAGACAGATTACGTCATCTTATTATGAAAGGTATATGCTTTCTGGTGGCAAACAATTACCAACAGTTACAAAAACTATTGATGAAGAAGATTATCCTAATACAAGAATTTTAGATACCTACAGCTTGGAATTTTTGGATTTACCTAAAGAATTTTCTGAAAAAGATTTAAAAAATGCTATTATTAAAAATTTAAAAGATTTTATTTTAGAAGTAGGGAAAGATTTTACTTTTATTGGAGATGAGTATAGAGTTCAAGTTGGCAACCATGACTTTTTTATAGATTTGTTATTTTATAATAGAGAGTTATCTTGTTTAGTAGCTTTTGAATTGAAATTAGGAGAATTTAAAGCAGAATATTTAGGGAAAATGAACTTATATCTAGAAGCATTAGACAGAGATGTTAAAAAAGAACAAGAAAATCCTAGTGTTGGAGTTATTCTTTGTAGTTCTAAAGATAAAGATGTTGTAGAATACTCACTTAGTAAGAATATGTCTCAAACTTTAATTTCTGAATATAAATTAAAGCTTATTGATAAGAAATTATTAGAAACAAAATTAAAAGAAATGAAATTACTAATAGAAAATAATGAATGATATTTTTTGAAAGGAGATATTTATTATGATTTATGTAAGCAAAGAAAAGGCAGAGTTTTATAGTGGTGATGGGTATTCTGGTATGGATTATCCCATGACAGATGCAGACATTAATGTTGCTGTTATTAAAATAAATGGTAGAAGTCCTAAAGTAGGTTATCAAACTAATACTGCATGTAAAGAACTACTTTATATCATGTCTGGTAGTGGTATTTTAGAAGTTAAAGGCAAGGAAGAGGTAATAGAATTTAAAACTGGTGATGTTATTTTACTTGATAAAAATGAATGCTATACTTTTGAAGGAGAGTTTGAAGCTTGTGTGCCTTGTACACCTGCTTGGACTAGTGAACAACATAAATATGTTGATTAGCATATAAAATATAAAATTATATTTAAGGAGGCAAAGATGAATTCAAGTTTTTATGAAATAAGTAGTGTTGTTTTAGGGTTACGAAGTGAATATCAGAGAATGGAAAGTAAATTACAAGAATTAAGTAAATATGCAAGGATTGATAGTCAATACGATAATTTGCATTTTTCACTTAATAACAGAAATATTAATTATGATTTTACAAGTAAGAATAAAAGTCCTAACAGAATGATATCAAGTACTTTGTATGGATCTAATGTAGAAAAGAAAAATGGAAATTTTATTTCTGATAAAGTTTTAGAAATTATTAATAGTGACAAATTTAATGAGGCGGCAAGAGATATTTTAGATGATGAATTTTGTAGTAATATTGAGTTATCTACAATGCGTACTGATTTAGCTTTTAGAGATCAAGTTGTTAAAATAAATATCCATTCTGGAAGTATTCATATTTGTTTAGAAAATATTTTAAAGATGAAAAAAACAATTGTTTTGTCTTATTATGCAGATAAAGATGAAATTTATTTTAAAAAAGTAAAAGGTATTTTAACTGAAAGTGATATTAATAGAGTGTTAGGAGTTTTAGTGACTAAAAGTGCATTTACTAGTTATCATAGAAAATTAATAGATGGTAGTTGTGATAAAAATGTTGACGTAGTAATGAATCGAAGCTTAAGTAATAGTTGTAATTTTGATATTGTAGAAGAAAGTGATAAATATGTTTTACAAAAGAAGAAATCGTTATAGTTTGTAGTGAAAAAATATAAGAAATAATAAAGTAAAAATGAGCGAGGAAAAATTTGTATGGAAAATTATAAAATAAGAGAAGTAATATTTGGTTTAAGAGATGAATATAGGAGAATTGAGAAAAAATTGCAGAAATTACAAGAATATTCAGAGTTAAGTGAAGGCTTTGATAATCTGTCTTTTCGTGTTTCAACTGTTCTTTGTTATAATTACATTTATAAAGGCATGTTTCCTTTGAGTTTATTAAGAAATGAACTTAATGGAACTTTAGTTAATCGTAAAAATGGTGATTATTGTTCTGGTGGTGTTTTAGAAATAACAGATGGAGAAAAATTTAATAGTTTGGCTAAAGAAACATTAGAAGATAGATTTTTTTACAATATTGATTATACTGATGATAAAGATATTGATAGTTCTAATGCTATTATTGACTGTGGTAGAATTTGTGTATATCCTAAAAACTTTTCTAAAATTTATTCTGTCTCTTATAAGTCTATAGATGATTCACTTTCTTTTTATGGACGTAGTTTTACTAAAGAAGATATTGAAATGGTTTTAGATAGTCCTATGCCTTGTGATATTCCAGAGTATCATAAAGACATTATTGATAAAAACCCTAATAGATGTAAAGATATTGATTTTGTTTTGAATAGAAAAATAAGAAGAGAAGGATACTTTAAAATTATGGATGAAGATAATAGTATTGTTTTACAAAAAAGTAAAAGGCTATATAGATAATATATATAAATTAATAAGGAGATAAAATGAGTAAAGATTATTATAAAATAAGAGAAGTAGTATTTGGCTTGAGAAATGAATATCAAAGGGTTGGAAAAAAACTACAAGAGTTGAATAAATATTCAAGACTTGAAGATGAGAATAAGGACTTGCGTTTTAATGTTGTAAATGGAGATTTAGGATATTTATATTCAGCTAATTATGAAGACTATTATTGTATAAATTTATATAGTTTATTAAATAAAGAAAATGGTTTTTATCAATCTGATTTAAATTTAAAAATTACAGATAGATATAGCTTTACAGAGCTGGCAGATAATATTTTAGAAGATGATTTTGTTAAGAATATGAACTTTTTTACAAGTTTTGAAGAAAACAATAAAATTGTTAAAATTAAAGTTGATAGTGGATTTATTCATGTATGTTTAGATAATATATCTAAGATGAAAAGTTCTTTAAATATGCTTTATTGTTCTAAAGGACTTAAGTTTCCAAATGATGATATTATATGGATTTATAAAAAAAGAAGTATTGTTACTTTAGAAGAAATGTATGATTTGTTTGATATTTCAGTTCCTAAAGATGAATTACCTTCTTATTATAAGGAAGTGATAGATAATTATTATAATATAGAATTATCAATGGGAAAAAGATTTATATCAAGGGCTTGTTTTGAAATAACAGAAGATGAGGATAAACATATTTTAAAAAAGGTTAAAACTCCATGTAGTGTTGTTATTCAAAATTTATAATCATATATTTAATTAAAAATAGAAAGAAGTGATATGATGAAATTATATAATACTCTTACAAGAAGTGTAGAAGAGTTTGTACCAATAGATAAAAATGAAGTTAAGATGTATACTTGTGGTCCTACTGTTTATCACTATGCTCATATTGGTAATTTAAGGACTTATATAATGGAAGATATATTAGAGAAAACTTTAAATATGTTAGGTTATAAAGTTAAACGTTGTATGAATATTACTGATGTTGGACATTTGTCAAGTGATTCTGATAGTGGTGAAGATAAAATGCTTAAAAGTGCTAAAAGAGAGCATAAATCAGTATTAGATATCGCTAAGTTTTACACTGATGAGTTTAAAAAAGATACTGAGAAACTTAATATTAAGTGGCCTAGTATTGTAAGTCCTGCTACTAGTAATATAGATTCTTATATAAAGATGATAGAGAAGTTACTTGATGAAGGTTATGCTTATAAAGCTGGTGGTAATGTTTATTTTGATACTTCTAAACTTAGTGACTACTATATTCTAACTAATCATAAAGTAGATGATATGGTTGTGGGGGTACGTGAAGGTGTAGAGTTTGATAGTAATAAGAAAAATCAAGCGGACTTTGTTTTGTGGTTTACTAAATCTAAATTTGATTTGCAAGAGTTAAAATGGGATAGTCCTTTTGGAGTAGGTTATCCTGGTTGGCATATAGAGTGTTCTTGTATCGCTATTAAAAATCTTGGAGAACATCTTGATATTCACTGTGGAGGAGTTGATAATATCTTTCCTCATCATACTAATGAGATTGCTCAGAGTGAAGCTTATCTTGGACATAAATGGTGTAATTATTGGGTACATGGAGAACATTTAAATGATAAAAGTGGTAAGATGAGTAAATCTAAAGGAGATATACTTACTGTTAGTACTTTAGAAAATGAAGGTTATAATCCTTTAAGTTATCGTTATATGTGTTTAGAGTCTCATTATCGTAAACCATTACTTTTTACTTATGAAGCTTTAGGACAAGCCGAAAATGCTTATAAGAAACTTAAGAATAGAGTATCTCTACTTAAAGATGAAGGTGAACTTGATGAGGAAATAGTTAATACTTATTTAGATAAATTTAAAGATGCTTTATCTGATGATATGAATACAGCGATGGCTTTGACAGTTCTTTATGAAGTATTAAAACTTGATACTAGTGATAAGACTAAGAAGTATTTAATTAGGGAATTTGATAAAGTTTTAAGTTTAGATTTACTAAAAAATGATATAATAGATATTGATGATGAGATAAAAAGTTTAATAGAAAAGAGAAATCTTGCTAAACAAAATAAAGATTATGCCGAAGCAGATAGAATTCGTGATTATTTAGAGAGTATTGGTTTTAGATTAATAGATGGTAGAAATGGTACTACTATAGAGAAAATATAGGAGGTTTTAAATGTTTTATTATATGTATTTTGGTTATGGACTTATTATAATTGCTTTTCTTGTAACTCTTATTGCAGATATCTATTTAAGAACAAGATATAGTAAATATAAGAAAGTTAAAGTTAAAAGCGGTATGACAGGTGCAGAAGTTGCTAGAGAAATATTAAAAAGTAATGGCTTAGAGAATGTTTATGTTGTAGAGACAAGAGGATATTTAACTGACCATTATGACCCTAGAGCGAAAGTAGTTAGACTTTCAACTGATATTTACAATGGAGACTCTATTGCAAGTGTTAGTGTGGCTGCTCATGAATGTGGACATGCTGTTCAAGATAAAGAGGGATATTTCTTTTTGAAATTTAGATCTTTCTTAGTTCCTATTGTTAATTTTAGTACTAAGTTTGGTTATTTAGCGGTTTTAATTGGTCTTATCTTTGGGGCAATGAACCTTGCATGGGTTGGTATATTTTTGTTAGTGGCAATACTTTTATTTCAACTTATTACATTACCTGTGGAATTTAATGCTTCAAAGCGTGGTAAAATGTTTCTTAGTAAATTAAAAATAGTTGATAATAGTGAAAGAAGTATGGCTAGTTCTATGTTAAACTCAGCAGCGATGACTTATGTCGCTTCACTTATTTCAACATTACTAGATTTACTTAGACTTGTATTAATAGTTATGGGTAATGATAGAGATTAGACTTTATAGTCTTTTTTCTTTAGAGGAGATGTTTATGGATATTAGATGTGTTAATTCTTTAGTACTTGCTTATCTTGGTGATGCTGTGTATGAAGAGTATATTAGAATGTATTTAGTCGAGAAAAAATTTAATAAAGTTAATGACTTACAAAGAGAATCTATTAATTATGTTAGTGCGAAAAGACAGGCATTTTTCTTAGATAAAATGTTAGATAGAGACTTCTTTAATGAAGATGAGATTAGTGTTATAAGGCGAGCTAGGAATGCTAAGAGTCATCCTAATCCTAGAGGATGTAGTGTGATAGAATATAAAAAGGCAACGGCTCTTGAGGCTTTAATTGGGTATTTAAAGCTTGAGAATAAAGAAAATAGAATTGATGAAGTTATGAATTATATAGTGGAGGAATTATGTTAGTATATGGAAGAAATGTAGCGGAAAGAATATTTAAGGATGAAAAACTTTTAAAAAAAGTTAGAAAATTGAAAATTGAGGAGAAATATTACTTGAAAATTCAAAATCTACTAGGGGAATTTTCAAAATCTAAGATAAAATTGGCTCGAAAATCGGAAATTGATAATTTGACCAAAGATAATCATCAAGGTATAATCATCGATATGGAGGACTACCAGTATACTCCTTTAAATAAAATATTAGAAAAAGAATATGATAAAGTTCTTATTTTAGATCATATTCTTGATCCTCATAACTTTGGAGCGATTATTAGAACAGCAGTGGCTGCAGGTTTTAATGCTATTATTATTCCTAATGATAGGCAAGTACTTGTTAATTCTACTGTTGTTAAGACTAGTGTGGGGGCAGTATTTGATATTGATATAGTCTTAGTTACTAATATTAATAATACTATTAAAACACTTAAAGATAATGGTTTTTGGATATATGGTACGGTTATGAATGGAGAAGACTATAGAGATGTTAATTATGATGGTAAGACTTGTCTTGTCATTGGTAATGAAGAGAAAGGTATGAGTAAATTAGTTAAAGAGTCTTGTGACTTTCTAATTACTATTCCTATTAGTCCTAAAATAGATAGTTTAAATGCATCTGTGGCAGCGGGTATATTGATATATGAGGTAGTCCGAAGTAGAAAGTAGGAGTTATGAAATACAATGATTATGAACTATTAGATTTAATTTATGATAATGATGAAGTAGCTTATGATATTATGTTTAATAAGTATAAACCTATTATCTATAATAAAGCTTTGGAATATTATAACTACTTAAAAGATAATAAGTGTACAGGGTTTACTTTGGATGACTTTTATGAAGAGGGTATCATTGCTTTTAATAATGCTGTTAGAAACTATGATCCTAATAAAGGAAGTCTGTTTTATTCCTTTCTATTAGTATGCTTGTCATCTGGGTTTAATCTCTTGTATAGAAATATACTTAAATTAAAGAATAGACCTCTTTTAAAATATAAAGAGTTAGATTTTGAAGTAAGAGACTCTAGGGCAGTAGATCCATATGATGATATAGATAGTTTAGATATATATAATAAATTAGATGACTATTTAGATAGTTTAAGTCAGTTAGATTCTGCTATTATTACTTTAAGAATAAATAACTTTAAATATTCGGAAATATCTAATCTTTTAGATGTTAGTTCTTCTCATATTAGTAGAGTTGTTAAAGCGATGAGGGAAAAACTTAAATTTAGTTGTTGACAAACTCTTCCTTCTTTTGATATTATTTTTCTAATCTTTGGAAGAGGTAGTGGTGTTATGAGAGGTTTTTTAGATATATTTAATCATTGTATATAAAATGGCTTTTTTGGTAAGCCGTTTTTTTGTATATAAATTTAGGAAGGAGTGGTATGATGATAACTATTGATGATGTGCTTGCTAAAGTTAAAGAGAATAATATAGGAGGAGAAGAAGTTATTAAAAAAGCTTATTTGCTAGCTTCTAAGCTTCATGAAGGACAGTTTAGACAGAGTGGAGAACCTTATATAACTCATCCTTTGCATGTCGCTTATATTCTAGCTTGTACTTATAACGATGTAGATACAATAATAGCAGGATTTTACATGATACTATTGAGGATACTGATATTACTTTAAGTGAGATAGAGTCTATGTTTGGAAGTAGTGTGGCAAGGCTTGTAGATGGAGTTAGTAAATTAAAAGGACTTAACTTTTCTAGTAAGAGTGAAAAAGTAGAGGCTAATACGGCTAAGATATTAAGAGCGATTAATGAAGATATTAGAGTTATTTCTATTAAATGTGCTGATAGATTACATAATATGGAAACAATTGGTTTTAAAACAGAGTTTAAACAAAAAGAGAATGCTCTTGAGACAATAGATTTGTATGTTCCTTTGGCATATCGTATTGGTATGTATGCGATAAAGAAAAAATTAGAGGATTTATCTTTTAAAGTATTGAATCCCTTGGAATATGAAGATACTTCAAGAAAAATAAATGACTATTTAAATGAAAATAAAGAAACTTTAGATTTTGTTGTTTATAAGACGGAAAAAGTTTTAAGAGATAATGGTATTAATTGTGTTGTTAAGTTAAGAGTAAAAGAAGTTTATAGTACTTATAAAAAGATGCTTAAATTAAATAAAAGGCAAAGAAAAGTTAGTAGTCAAGAAACTAGTATTGTTACTATAGATGCGATACATGATTTGTTTGCACTTAAGATTGTTACTGATGATTATTTGGATTGTTATAAAGCTTTAGGAGTTATACATAAAGAGTATGATATTGATTCAACAAGATTTAAAGAATTTATTGCTGGACCTAAAACTAATTTATATAGGTCTTTACATACTGTTTTATATGTTAATAATTGTTTAGTGCAGGCTCAGATTAGGACTAAGGAGATGGATATGGTTGATACTTATGGGCTTCCTTATTATATTTATTCTAAGAATAAACCATTTAGTGAAGTACAAGATGAGATAAGAGATAGTTTACAATTTTGTAAAGACCTTAACTTTCTTAGTGAATACTTTGAAAGAAATGATTTGTATGTAGAGAAAGTTAAAAAAGAGTTATTTGCTAAAGAAAATGTTTATGTTAGGACTAAAAATAATAAGACTATTAGACCTGTTCGGCAAGGTTATTGAACAAAATAGCCAAAATATGATATCATT
>CAMMMH010000051.1 GCA_946497955.1 uncultured Mycoplasmatota bacterium
TTTAATAAAAATATTGCATATTTTTAATGGGCATAAGAAGAACGACACCACAAATTTATTTACCTTTTATAAAATAAAGAGATTATAATGGTGTCACTACTATTTTTGCACTTGCAAAAATGACTACTTTTATAAATAGAAGTGGCTACTAATATATAAAAGTTCTTTTAATACCAACAAAAAAAGTGGCTACTACTTTTATAAATAGTGACCACTTATTACTAATTCATTAAAAATATGTGCTTCCTTTAATTTTATTTTATATAACACCTTCTTTCAAAGGAAAAAGAGAAGAATCTAGTTCCTCTCCGCATAATTTCTTAATATTTTACTATATTATAGCACTTGACAAAACTGAGTCAAGTTCATTTCATGTCTAATTCATGTCACATTATGCTTTTTTTGTGCCATTTTAAAAAATATAATATAAATTTTCAATTAATATTATATATATCACGCGTATAAACTTTTTTATTATTCTTTAATTTTTCATCTACTCTATTTGCTACAATAATGTCTGATTGTTCTTGAAAAACATTAAAGTCATTTACAATTTCAAATCCATTAAACGAATTAATATGTAATAGTGGCTCATAAATTATTATTCTTACTTTTTTATTTTCTTTATTAATTTCTTTTATAATATCTAATATTGCACTTTCCCTAAAATTAGTAGAATCTTTTTTCATGGTTAATCTATATATACCAATGACACTTGGATTATATTTTAATATCGACTCACATATATATTTTTTTCTTGTTTCATTGCTATTAATTATTGCACTGATTAAATTTTCTGGAATATTATTATAATTTGATTTTAATTGTTTTGTATCTTTGGGTAAACAATAACCACCATATCCAAATGACGGATTATTATAATAATTACCTATTCTACTATCTGATGATATGCCATCAATAATACTTTTTGGATCTAAATTTTTAGATTCTGCAAAAGTATCAAGTTCATTAAAGAAAGCAATTCTTAATGCTAGGTATGTATTTGCAAATAATTTTACAGCCTCTGCTTCTGATGATTTCATAATCTTAATCTCAACATCTTTTTTTAAAGATGCTTTTTTTAATAATTCTGCAAATTCTATTCCTTTTATACTTTGACCTCCAACAATTATTCTACTTGGATATAAATTATCAAATAACGCACTACCTTCTCTTAAAAATTCTGGAGAAAAAATAATAGAATTAATTTTATATTGCTCTTTAATTTTATCTGTATAACCAACTGGAACAGTACTTTTAATTACAATTGTTGAAGATGAGTTTGTTCTCAATATTTTTTGAATTACATTTTCTACCGAGGTGGTATCAAATTCATTAGTTTTTTCATCATAATTAGTAGGAGTACATATTATAATATATTCAGAATCTTTAAATGCCAATTTATAATCGCTTGTAGCTTGTAAATTTAACTTTTTTGTTTTTAAAAAAGTTTCTATATATTTATCCTTTATTGGAGATATTCTTTTATTTATTAAATCTATTTTAATATTATCAATATCATAAGCAATCACCTCATTATCTTGACTTAATAATGTAGCCAAAGATAATCCAACATAGCCAACACCTGCAACAGTTATTTTCATATATTTCCTCTTTCTATTATTTCAAAATTCCATTAAATACTATTTCATTTTTTTCAGAATAGCATGATTCAATTTTTTCTGTTTTTTCCCAATTATAGTTTTTTATAATATTATTGAATTCTTTTACTTTATATTCTGGCATAGTAATAAGAGGCTTTGTAGTATTTAAAAAAGCAAATGATTTTAATAATAATTTTGTACCTATTCCAATATTTCTGTATGTTTTCTCAACATAAATTGTACATATTTTCTTTTCCTCTTTTGAGTTTTTTAAGAAAACAACTCCAATAGGAACATCATTATTTAAGCAAAAAACAATTTCTCGAGCTTTTCCATCTAATTCTTTACAAAATTTTTCATGAAACCAATGATAATGATTAGGATAGTCTATTTCTAATTCTTTTGTTACGTTATATAATTTTTCTAATAATTGTTGACTTTTCAAGTTATCTTTTATTTTTGAATATTCATAATATTTTAACATTTTCCCACCTAAATTCTTACCTTAATTATATTATAAAAAAAAGAATTTGAAATCTTCCAAATTCTTTATAGCATATAAAATTATTTTATATATTAAAGTTTAATATTTAAAGTCCTTTTTAGTTAATATTTTAGGATTATCTGCTACATAAGCATTTAAAGGCTCACAACCAGTACAATGACTTTTTCCATTCTCTTTTAACCACTCTGCCATTATATCTGCTTTTTTGTATTTATCACTTTCAATAGAATAATCAGCTTCAATTTGGTTAATTCTGTGAGCAGCACAATTACATGGAACTACCAAGTCTTTATCAGGAATATAAAATCTTACATAATCAACTAAATTACATTTATTTGTTGGATTTATTCTAAATTGATTATTAAATGTTTTACTTATTTCTTCATCATTTTCTCCAGCCCATGCTTTAGAATATCCTAATAGTTCAACAGAATTATGCTTATCTATGTTTTTTAAAAACTCATTATATTTTTCTTTGTAAAATTCAATATCTTTTGGAGCCCATAAGGTATTAGGACTATCTGTTGGTCTAATTGGAATTATAGACCACGAGTTAAAATGTAATTCTTCTAACATATTATGTAAATCAACCATATCTGCAATATTATATGGACTAACAACAGTATTGGCTCTTAACATAATATCGGGGTTTTGTTCACGCATTATCTCAATGCCTTTTTTTATTCTTTCAAGTCCACTTTTCAAACCTCTTAATTTATCATGTATCTCTGGTTTACTACCATCTATACTAATGATTACTTGATCCAACCCTGCATCTACTAATTTCTGTCCATAATTAGGTAACAAATAGCCATTTGTAATAATTGATGTTTGGTAACCTGCTTCATGACTCTTTTTTATATAATTAATAATATTTTTATGTAATAGTGGCTCCCCGCCAGTAAACCTAATAAGGTTATATGTGCCTTTATCGTTCATATATTGAATAAGAGAATCAAATTGTTCATCTGTAATATTATATAAGCCATGTTGATGTGCAAAATAACACATAAAGCAACCAGCATTACAATTTTCCGATAATCTTACAAACATAACTGTTGGATTCATTTTTATCTATTTCTCCCTTTAGTTAATGATAATTGTTTTTCTTTAGTATCACGATAATCATCATAATTACCTAAATATTCTGTAATTCCTTTATCTTCTATATAAAGAATCTTCCCCGCTATTTCATTAATAAAATATCTGTCATGTGATATAAACAAAATAGTACCAGGATACTCTTTTAATGCTTCTTCTAAAACCTCTTGTGTTGTTATATCAATATGGTTAGTAGGTTCATCCATAATTAATAAATTGACATTTTTCTGCATTAATTCAAATAATTTTAAGCGGACTTTTTCACCACCTGATAAAGTTCCAACACGTTTAAATACGTTTTCTCCGTTAAACATAAATTTTGCTAATGATGCTCTTAAATGAGTTTCACTACCATAATAACTTTTCCTAGCAACATCTAAAATAGTTGCATTATCATCTTCAAATGTTATTGTTTGAGGAATGTACCCTATCGAAACATTACTACCAATTTTAACATGGTTATCTTCTTGCTCATTTTCATATAGTCCCATTATATATTTAATCAAAGTTGATTTTCCACTACCATTTTTTCCCATTAAACAAGTTCTATCTTTAAATGCAACATCAAATGATACTTGGTCTAATAAATCCTTATCAGCCACAGTTAGATCAAAATCTCGCACCATTAAAACTTGTTTGCCTGATCTGTCGGTCATTTGAAAATTCAATGGAATTTCTTTAGCAGTTTCAGGTTTATCTAAAAGTTCAATTTTATCTAATCTCTTTTGAATACTTGCTGCTCTTTTAAAAAACGATTCTCCACCGGGGTAAGCTAGTTTACCAAATTCTTGTAATTGTTTTATTTTTCTTTTCATAGCTTCAATCATTTTTTGTTGATCTTTATATTGTTCAAATTCAGCTAAAGTTCTTCTCTCATTTTCCTCTAAATAATATGAGTAATTTCCAAAGAAAATTTCTGATTTACCTCTTTCAATTAATACAATTTTTGAAACTACTTTATCAAGAAAATATCTATCATGTGAACACAATATAATTGTTCCAGTATAACTTTTTAAATAAGACTCTAACCACTCTAAAGTATCAATATCCAGGTTATTTGTTGGCTCATCTAGTAATAAAATATCTGGATTAGATAACATAATTGAAGCTAGATTTACTATTGTCTTTTCTCCACCCGATAATGTATTGAATTTTCTATTTAACATATTTTCATCAATTCTAAATTTATTACATAATTCACTTATTTTAGAATCAATAGTATAACCATCTAAATCCATAAATCTATTT
This sequence comes from uncultured Mycoplasmatota bacterium, assembly GCA_946497955.1. GTDB lineage: Bacteria > Bacillota_I > Bacilli_A > RF39 > UBA660 > Onthousia. The sequence goes on from CAMMMH010000051.1 coordinate 4,459, forward strand.
TGCAATTTTCCATAACGATCCAATATTCTTTCTAATTCGTTTGGATCTGCAACAGCCATTTGTTTTTCTAACTCTTTCATGTGGGCCTCAATTTCAAAAACATCTTTAAAATCTCTTGTTAATATATCTCTAACAGTACATTCATCATCTACTACTGGTGGCATTTGTGATAGTAATCGTACATTAGCACCCTTTCTGATACTAATACTACCACTATCAAGCCCTTCTTCCTTTGTAATAAGTTTAAATAAAGTGGTTTTCCCACAACCATTAGGTCCTATCAGCCCAATTTTTTCTCCAGATGTTACATCTAAAGCAAAACCATCTAATACATTTTTAAAACCATAATTTTTTTTAGCATTAGCTATTGAAATATCCATCATTTTACTTCAACTCCTTATCTACATTATTAAACATTGTTCTTAAATCATCTATACTATATTTTAAGAAATAATCGTTTAATTCTTCGTTGCTACGTTCTGTTAATACAGTATCATTATCAATGGTCGATATAACACTATTTAATGGATACCCCCCCATTTCAACAGTATCTAATTTTTTTCTAACAATGTATGGTATCTTATTATAGCACAAAACCTCTTTTTTATCATTAGAAATAAGAAAATAAGCTCTAGTTATATAAATAATACTACCAATTTTTATCTTATCCCCTACTACTATATCATATAAATGATCTTTTACTGTTACATATTCTTTACCATCTATTATAATTCCATCATCAATTCCTAGAATATAATCGAAATCTTCTTTTATTTGTTCTTCAGCATTTTTTGCTTTAGCTTTTGCTCTTTCAATATTAGTACCAATCTCATCTTTATCAACAAAATAATCATAATCATTTAAACTTTTAATCAAAATGTTATTTCCTAATATTGAATAAAGCATTCTTGAGATTATTTCAAATTTAGAATTGTTTTTTGTTGCTATTAAAATTTTCATAATTAAATCACATTCCTTTCTTCGGCCTTTCAGTCCTTGAAAGGCACAAATCGAGATTAAAATAAATTAATTAAAATTTCTGATATAATAATTAATTATTAAAAGGCAACCACTACAGAGCACGTGGAGGTGAGTGGGAAAAGATTATTTCTTAAACCCGCATAATTATAAGTGTCGATGATCTTTTGAGTACAAATGAGTGTGTCTAAAGAGCACGTAACCTTATCTTTGCAAAAGCAATCTGTTTTTAGGCAAAAGATTTTCAGTTAAGGCCTTTTAATAAAATTTTATTGAAAGGAGTTTTGTATGCTAAAAATCGTTTTTAGAAAATGTGCTGGTATTGATGTTCATTCAACCCAAATTACTGTATGTATTGCAATTACGGATAATAATGATATTACTTCTTATGAGACTAGAACTTTTCCTACTTTCTCAGAAAATCTTAGGGAATGTCGTGATTGGCTGTTATCTAAAGGTATTACTGATGCCTGTATGGAATCAACAGGTAAGTATTGGATTCCTGTTTATAACATTTTAGAAGCAAAAATTCATTGTATTATTACTCATCCTAAATATGTTAGAACTATTCTTGGTAAGAAAACTGACAAAAAAGATGCAAAATGGATTGCAGATATGTTTAAACATGGTCTTGTTGAACCTTCTTTTATGCCCCCAAAAGACATTCGTGAACTTAGAGATTTAATGAGGTATCGTAATAAATTAGTTAACATTAGAACTGGGGAAAAGAATAGATTTCAAAATTCTTTAACCGTATCTAATATTCAAATTGCTAATGTATTAACTGATACTTTTGGTAAAACTGCTCAGTCTATATTAACTTCTGTTTTAGAAAACCCCAATATCACTTTAGATGATATTAGGCCTTTATTAAGGAAAAATATCAAATCTACGCCAGAAGAAATTTACAAAGCAATTGATGGTAATTTTTCAGAATATCAATCATCAAAAATGTCTATTTGCCTAAGTCATTATGATGCAATTAATTCCTGCATTGATAATCTTGAACAATACATTTTAAAATTAGCCATCAATTATTCTACTGAAATTAATCTTTTACTAACCATCCCAGGAATTAGAGAAATTTCAGCAATATTTATTATAGCAGAGATTGGGACAAACATGGATGTTTTTTTAGATTCCAAACATTTAGTTTCTTGGGCTGGATTAGTTCCTCGTTGTAATGAATCTAACAATAAGAAAAAATCTGTTAAAATTACTAAAGCTGGAATTTATATTAAACCATTACTTGTGCAATGTGCTTTAAATGCCATTAGAGATTCTTCGACTGATTATTTTAAACTTCGTTATGAATCTATCAAAAGACGACGTGGACATAAAGTTGCAATTATTGCTATAGCTAGATTACTATTAACTTGTGTTTACAATATTCTTAAAACTGGCGAAGTCTTTGATGCTGAACGTTGTAATAAACTTATTGAACGTAATTTTAAATCTCACAAGAAAACATATTCTAAACCAGAAGATATGATTTCTTATTTAAGTTCACTTGGTTATACCATTACTTTATCTGATAATTAATTATTATTTCAAAGAGCACTTATTTTATAGTCTTCATTGACTATCATAATTTCAAAAAAAATTTTGATTTTTTGAAATCCTTTTGTATGCCTTAATTTTAATTATTTATTTTCAACCTTGTTATCCCCCTAAATTAGTTATATGAAAGTTCAATTAATTCCATCCATCTCATATAAATCTCATTATAATCATCTATATTATAACCTCTTAAGAATTCTTCCCATTCTTCTTCTAAATGATTAATTTTTAAACTTTTCTTTAAAATGTAAATGTCAAAATATTTTGTTGATATAGATACATTACCTAAATCAATATAATAATACTTTCCGTTATTAACTAAAATATTTGTTAAACTAAAATCGCCATGAATTAAAGCATCATTATTAGGTTTATTCTCTTTTAGAAAATTAATCAAATCATTTTTAGAAAAGTCTTTAAAATATTCTCCTCTTAATTGATATAATATATCAATTTTTTCCATAGCATTCTTTAATAAATTGTTTACAGAAAACTTTTGGAATTGACATTTTTCATTATAATGCTCATGAATTTTCTTTAACTCTTGCCCGAGTTTATATCCAAATCCTTTTGATTTATATAATGGTTCTCCATCAATATATTCTCTAAGTAAATACTCTTTATTTTCATACAAGTTATAATAATAAACATTGGCGACACTCATTTTCCCCTTCAAATATTTTAATACATCATATTCTTCTTTTAAAGTGTCGTTTCCTTTAATATTTTGAACTTTTAAAATAGCATCTTGATTCTCTCTTGTCTTTACACGATAAACTAAACAACCAGAAAGTCCTAATTTTTCTTGTTGTAATGTTTCTATTTTAATCAAATCTAATAACTTTTTATCATCAATAATTATTTTATTTGTGGTTTTTTTAATTCTACAAACTAAATATTCACTATCATCATAATTTTCATTAATATACTTAATAAAATCCTCTTTATCTTCATATATACCAAAATTTTCTAAATTTATAATATTAAGTACATCATCTAAACTATTATACCTTTTTACTGATGTAATTTGAATTTCTAATTCTTCATTTGTATTTCCATTAATTAATTCGCACATTTCTAAATATTCTAAATTTAAACTATTATCAAATATTTTATAAGTTTGTCTATCATTTTTTATGTTCTCAAATTCTTTTCTATTGCAGTCTATCTTTTTAATCATTTTCAGTTAACACTCCTTTCAAACACTTAATAAACTCTTTTATTACAAAATTATTATTCTTATTTTGCATAGCAACATTAACTGAATATATATCAGCAGTTGTTTTTGATGAAATAATACATAAATTGCCTTTTTCTATTTCATCTCTTACTATTTCTTCATTAATATAGCCAATACCAATTCCTGCTTTTAATAACTCCTTTGATACTGTAGCAGAATTACTAATCGCTTTTACTATAAATTTAATATTTTTATCATCGATCCCTAATTCTTTACCTAAATTAGTGCTACTATCAGGAACTATTATAGGTACAATTGTTTCACTTGATTTTTTTTCATTTAATATATTTTTATATTTTGGTATCCCTACACATACTATATTATTGTTTTTTATTTTCTTTATATCTATGCCAGATAGATTCATATTTTTTGAAGAATTAAAAATCACAACATCTAATTTCTTTGCTTGTAAATCTTTAAACATAATGTCTTCATTTTTACATCTTATTACTACTTTGACATTAGGAAATTTAGTTTGAAATTTTTTTAATGATTCCGAAAAGGATAAAAGTGGTAAATTAAGTGAAACACCTACATTTATTTCAGTTATCTCTTTTTTATTTAACTCTTGTATAATATTAATACCTGATGAAATATTATCATTAGCCGTACTTACATATTCATATAAAATTGCACCTGCTTTAGTTAAACGAACACCAAAATTTCCTCTTTCAAAAAGTTTAGTAT
>CAMMMH010000052.1 GCA_946497955.1 uncultured Mycoplasmatota bacterium
ATAATATCACCTAATATAATTTATTCTAATTTATTTTTAGTATACAAAAATAATTATTTTTTATACAAAAAAAGCTTAAAGAAGCTCTTTAGTTGTATCTATTTCTTTAGCATCTTTAAACTCTACTTTATTAATACTTTCAAATTTTTTACTAATTTTATCTGTAGTAATAGAGACATTCTCAACATCTTTATTAACGGCTTGAATACTACGAGATAGTTTATCCCAACGTTCTTTATATCTTGCAAACTCTAAACTTAGTTTATTTAACTCTTCATGAATAATAGAGGTATACTTATCTTTCTCCATATTTTTAATAATCATTTGGATAACAGTTAAAGTTGACATTAAAGTAGTTGGACTAGTTAACCATACACGTTTTTTATAAGCATATTCTATTAAATCAGGATGATAAGCATTAATCTCTGCAAATATCGCTTCTGCAGGTAAAAACATAATCGCTTGGTCACTTGTAACACCATCTATAATATATTTACTACTAATAGCATCTATATGCTTTTTAACATCATTTTTAAAGGCTTTAGTAGCAGCATCTCTTTCCGCTTTAGATAAATCTTTATCTACCATAATCTGATAATGTTCTAGTGGAAATTTAGAGTCTATGGCAATAGTACCAAGAGGTTCAGGTGCAAAGAGAATAGAATCTGCTATTGTTCCATTAGGAAGAGTATATTGTAATCTATAAATAGAATCATTTCCTTCTCCAAAGATATTTACTAAGATATGTTTTAGATTAACCTCTCCATAAATACCCCTTGTCTTTTTATCAGTTAAAATACTTTGCAAAGAGATAATATCAGTAGATAATGTATCTATCTTCTTTTGAGCTTCATCAATCTTACTAAGACGTTCTATTACAGAGGTAAAAGTTTTATTAGTCTTTTCAAAATTCTGATTAATTCTCTCATTAACACCTTCATTAATTGCAAGTAATCTTCTTTCTAGACTCTCATTTAACTTAGTAAAATCATCAGTTAAATTTCTAGTTAAACCATCTTTAAATTCATTTAACTCTTTTATTGTCGTAATCTCTAAATTATTAAGTCTATCTGTTATTTTAGACTCATTAATATTTTTCATAAGTGATATAACTATTAAAATAATTATTAATACAAGTAATCCTATAATTAAGTAATCCATAAATAAATCCTCCTATATATAATAATATAGGTTGAACAAACTTTCGTCAAGGACTTTTTTCATAACCAGATTTAATACTATAAGTATGATAGCCTTTATTATTTAGAATAGTTGACAGTCTTTTACTATTAAAACCAGTCTCACAGATTAGATAATAAGTTTTATCAAAAGATAGATACTTATCAGGCATAGTTCTTAAAACTCTTAAAGGAATATTAATAGATCCTTTAAGATGTCCTCTTTCATATAAATAATGCTCTCTAATATCAATTATATTAGGATTATCTAAATATTTAATATCTTCATAATCTATTTCCATACATAACACCACTATATTATATGAAAAAAAGAAAAAGAGGTAAGTCCTCTTTAGTTAGATAATTCAATTTGAAATGGATTTTGTAGGGTGCCATCACCAGATGTTATGATAACATTTGATTTTAGATTTAAGGAAGGCTTAATCCCATAACTACCAGTTGAAGAAGCAGAACCACTATCAGTTCTATCAAAAATTATTCTACTAGAAGATGAATTAAATAAAGTCAACGTCCAATAAGAAATATTATTTTCATATCTATCAGATTGACTAGACATTAATTCGCCTAACCTTAATAATCCTACTTTAGCAATTGTTGTATTAGTTGTCAAACTACTCATATTTACATCTTTATATTTTGCTAATTTATAACTTGCTCCATCTCCTACAGTACCAAGATACCATGTAGTATTATCTTCTATCATATTATTATACTTATCACCTACATAATTAGTTAAATATTCTCCATTTAAGAAACTTCCTATTGTATTTGTACTTGAGTAATTAACACTATCTCCAAAAGATATTTTTTTAAATGTTCCATTTTCTTTTAATGGTTCGGCACTGCTTATCTTAGTTAATCCTTCCATTTCATGACTTACTATTCTATATAGATTGTTTTCTCCTGTACCAAAAGTAATATATTCACCACTATATCTAGTAGATAATAGTGTACCTTCCAAATTACTATCATTATCTCCTTCTAAACGATATGGATTATCTTCACTTCCATCTCCATCTACTATTTTTATTTCAGGTTTTAGATTTATTGATGGTCTTACAGCTTCTGCATTTTGAGAATATGTACTAGGCATAACGCCATCTGTCCAATATACATACGAAAGCCTAGGCCAACCATTAAAATCTTCCGCAGGTGTTAAGGTCCACCAGTTTTGCCTATTATGCAAAAAGCCATTTCCTCCGCTACTCATACTATATTCATAAACATTTAAAAGTCCGACTGCATCTTCTACTATTGTTCCACCTTCTTCTTCACTAGGAGGTTTACTTGTATCAGAGTCAAACATCTGTGTAGCATTCCACTTACTATCCATCTTTACAAACTTCTCTGGCTCTCTTAAATTACCTAAAAAGCCATCTACTGTTGTATCATTTAACCAAGATTCCATATAACTTCCTGCAAAAGCACTACTATTATCATCATATGGAATAACACTTATACCCCACTGGGTTACTAATTTCGTACTATTATCACTTTGATCTATTGATACTACTCTCCAAAGTTTCCCACTATACCATATATAATTATAAGGATTAGCTCCTCTTACAAAAGTCTGTTCAGGGTCATCATAGTTTAATCTACTCATAATATCATCTTCTATTACTTCTTTTACTGTTCCTGTTGAGATTATTTTTCTTAATAAATGTCCATTTTCTGGTAGTTCTAAATCATTATAATCTAGTCCCACACTTACTCCTAAATCTATACTTATTTCTTTATTAGTAGTATTTGCTAGTCTTACTATATATTTATTACTAGATCCACTACTATCTACTTTTTCTAGATTTATTCCAGTATCTGTTGGAGGAGTATTATAACCATCTTTTTCAATATATCCTATGTCTACTCCATCAGGCAAACTTCCTTCATAATAAAAATTAAATCTTCCTACTCTATTATTTGGATTAGTTAATGTTACTATAAAGTCTTTTCTACTATTAGCAGATACTGTTAAAGTATTTGTTTCTTTATCATCTACTAATAACTTATAAGTTAAATTACCTGTTACTATACTTATAGCATTTTCTTTTTCTTTTGTTACTGTAAACATCGCATAAGAAAAGTATCCTCCTAATATTAATAAAGTTATTATTACCATTATTATCATATATATCTTACTAAAACTTGTTTCTAATAATATCTTCTTCATATCCTTACTCCTTTCATTATTACACATAAAAAAGAATAGAATTATCCTCTATTCTTTTAAGTCATAATGAAAGAAAGCAACTAAATTACTACTAAACTGCCCCCCCAAGTAACATATTGTAAACATAATTTCCTCATATTTTTACCCTCTTTCTTATCTAACTTGGTCTCCTGTTATTCTAAGTTTTCCTTTCCAAACCTGACCTCCAAAGTCACCATCTACTTCTATTGTAGGCCATACTCTTAAGTTATAATTATGACTTTCTTTACTATCTAAAGTACCTTGATCTAATATTCTAGAACCATCTGTACCTAATGTTTCTAAATATTCTGCAGTACCTACAACATTATCTTTATCAAAACTATATTTTAAATACTTATCATCAAGTTTTACATCAGGAGCATCTATCTCTATATTATCTAAATAAATAACATAATCAACCGCTGCCGTACCAGTATTTTCCAAAGTGAAATCATAACCATCTAAAGCTAGCCCCTCAGCATCAGTTAAAGGATAAGTATCTTCTAGATTAATAGTATCTCCTTCTGTTAATGTTAACTCTAACTTACCTAAAGTTATAACGTTTTCACTACCCGTTCTACTAAATCTAAAAGCAGCATATGATAATGCTATTATAACAATAATCAAGACAACTAACAAAATTATCATCATTATCTTATTTCTTTTTTCTTTCATGTTCTCACCTACATTATAAATAAAGTATAACATTATTAGTTATCTCTTTCAAGCTACTTTTATGTTAAACTGCTTCTTTTTACAGTTTCTATATCTTTATTATCAACTTTAAAACTAATTGTATTAACATCATAATTTGAAAAAACTGAATAACTTAGTGTATATAATACTTCTTCTTTAATAGTGCTATTATTATCAAATAAAGCACTATTAAAGTTTAAAATTAATAAATCTTCATCTATTATTTCTTTATCAATTAACTCTACATTTTCATTTAAAATACTTCTTAAATTATCTTCATAAATATAACTAGTAGTAAGTTCTTCTACTATTATATCTATCTTATCTTTATTATCATTATTATTTAAATACTTAGTAACTGGTACATAATAAATATCATTATTTATATCTTCTCCATAATATATAACTACTTTAGTAATATTATCTAAAGTATTATAAGTATATTCATTATTAATACCTATATCTCTTGTTAAAGGCATAGTTATCTTCTTACTACTATTAGGATATGTTTCTAAAGGAATTGAATCAACTGTTATATTTACTTTAGTTATACTATCTAACTCTGTTATAGAATAGACAATAGATTCTATTAATTTATTAGATAACTCTTCATCTATATTTAATAATTCTTTAGAAAAGTCTAAAGTAACTATATCTTCTTCTATAGTTATATTATTTAACTTAGTATTCTTAGGTATAATAGCATTCAATTTATCAGGAAATTTACTATTACTACTAATAGTTAAATTATTTATAATATTTTTAATATTATCTTCTAGAGTATCTTCATCTAATAAAACTTTAGTCTTAACTAAATAATTATTATCATCTAACAAATAAATAGATGAATTAGCAAGATCGGTAACATATTCAAATTCTAAGTTAGTTTCAAGTGTTTTTTCTGTTAAAGGTATTAAATAGATAGTCATAATAATAAATAGACTCATCGTAGTAATAAATATCTTTCTTAAAGCTTTTTTTCGAATCATAAAATCACCTAATAAATTATATAAAAAAAAGTACTGCTTTAGTACTTTTTATAAAGTAATTTCATTTAATTTTAATAGTTCTATAACAGCATTCGCTCTTCCTTTAACACCAAGCTTCTGCATGACATTAGAAATATGATTTCTAACTGTTTTTTCACTAATTTTTAAAGACGATGCAATCTCTTTAGTAGAAAGACCACTTACTAAAAGAGTAAAAACTTCTTTTTCTCTTGTTGTTAATATTCCTCTCATAATTATCCCCTTTCCTAATTCTTGACGTACTCAATAGTAGTTTATGAGAAAAGGAATATTTGTTGTAGATAAAAGAACTAGTTACCTTCGAATTTAACTGTTATAGTTTTCTTAGTATCATACTCTCCTTGAATAGTTCTCATGATATTATTTGCAAGAGTTACATCATGTTTTTTCTTAGCAGCAACTACTGTAATAGTATTATTATCTATTTTAACGAAACTATCAAGTTTATGTTTTTCTTTAATTAGTTTCTCTAACTTCTCTTCTTCTCCTTCTATTACTGATAAATATTTTAATTGTTCATAAGCATTATTTTTCTCATCAGTAGTAGCATCTTCTTTAGTCATTGTTGTCTTTAATTCTTCTTTTTCTTTATCACGTTCTTCATCTAGACTTACTCTTAAAGCAGTTAGACTATCCGCTTCATCTACTTCACTGATTGTTTTTTCGTCATCAGAAGAAGTATCTTCTTTCTTTGCTTTTTCTTTTGTTTCTGTAGAAGAACTAGCGATAAGTAAGTCATTAGGCATCGTTATATAGTAAACACTAAGGACTAAGATAAGACTAAAAAGAGTTAAAAACCATAAATTTTGTTTATTAATCATTTGCTTCCTCCCTTTTACTATTACAATCTATGAAGGGAGAAATGTTTTTATGACTCTAAATTACTAACTGCTTTTATAACAGCAAGACGACCATAAGTATAGGTTAAGGAACCTTGTTGATAAGCAATGAAAGGTTCTCTTAATGGTCCATCACAACTTAACTCTATAGATGATCCTTGAGTAAAACTACCACTTGCCATAATTACTTTATCAGTATAACCTGGCATATCATCTGGTATTGGCAAGGAGTTAGAGTCTATTGGACTATTAGACTGTATACCCTGGGTATATTTTATTAAGAGGTTCTCATCATTAAAGATAATATTTTGAACAATATCGGCACGTTCTTCATTATATTTTGGTTCTACATTATAACCTAATTCTTCAAGTAAGGCAGAAGTGAATATTGCAGTTTTTAAGGATGATGAGACAACAGAAGGGGCAAGGAATAGGCCTTGTAGTAGTTGTTTATTAATACCTAAAGAAGGTCCTACTTCTTTACCTTCTCCAGGTAAAGTTAATCTTTCACTACAAAGCTTTATTAAATCACTTCTACCCACGATGTAAGCCCCATTAGGCACAATACCTCCCCCTAAGTTTTTAATTAAAGAACCAACAGCAATATCAGCACCTACTTCAATAGGTTCCCTACTACTAACAAACTCACAATAACAGTTATCTACCATAATAATGATATCTTTATCAAGAGTTTTAATAAAACTAATAACAGATTCTACTTTGTCAATAGTTAAACTCTTTCTAGTAGAATATCCTTTACTTCTTTGTATCTCTATTACTTTAATTTTATTAGTAGTAATAATTTCTTTAATCTTATCATAGTCAAAGTCATTATTAACTAAATCTACTTGCATATAATTGATACCAAAACTCTTTAAGGAAGAAGAATTATCTACAAGTCCTATAACTTCATCCATAGTATCATAGGGTTTACCTGTTATACTTAAAAGAGTATCTCCTGGACGAAGTAAGGCAAAGAATGCCACAGTTAAAGCATGAGAACCTGATATAAATTGATTACGCACTAAAGCATCTTCACTCTTAAAGATATCACTATATATCTTTTCTATTTTATCACGACCTACATCATTATAACCATAACCAGTAGTATCATTAAAATCAGTTTCAGCGACTTGTTCCTTAATAAAGGCATTTAACACTTTCTCACTATTTATTCTTTCTAAGTCATCAACCTTACTTAGTTCATCTTTAATCTTTAAATCTACTTTTTTAATTAATTCTTCACTCATCTTCTAACACCTCCATCTATTCTAATAATAGAATCATTTATATAACTAGCTTTATCAGTTCCAAGAAAATAGGCAAGATTTGCAATTTCTTCCTTCTCTGCAAAACGACCTAGTAGTATTTTCTTAAGTTCTTCTTCTTTAAATTCATTACTTATTTTTTTAGACATATCAGTATTAATCCAACCAGGGCAAATAGTATTTACTCTAATATAAGGAGCGAAATAATTAGCAAGGTTATGAGTTAAAGAAATAACTCCTGCTTTAGAAGCATCATAATCAATAGACTCTGGATATGGTGTATCAAGTCCATTATTAGATGAAATATTAATAATATTACCAGTCTTTCTTTCTAACATTTTAAGTCCTATTTTTTTAGATAATAGATAAGTTCCTACAAGATTAACTTCTAATGTTTTCATAAAGTCTTCTTTAGTTTTTAATTCAAAGTCTTGATCCAAATCAATAGAAGCATTATTTACTAAGATATCAAGATGCCCAAACTCATTATAAATTTCATCTATCATAGAATCAATCTCTTCTTCTTTAGATATATCACATTTAATTACTAAGGCTTTTACATGATAAGTAGACTCTACATAGTCTTTTAATTCTAAAGCCTCATCTTTACTATTATTATAATTAATAATAACATCATTTCCATTACTAGCATATTCTAAGATAATAGACCTACCTAATCCCCTACTACTACCTGTTACAAGTACATTCACATTTATCAACTCCTGCTAATATTATAATGGTATTTATAGTAAATTTAAAGACCAAATTAAAAGGAGTTTTCACTCCTATTCAGCTTGTATTATGTAAGGATTTTCTGAAGTCCCATCACCTGAGGTAAATCCGTTTTCAGTAGCCACATTGATAACTGGTCTTAATAGAGAAACATAATCATCAATTATAGAAGAGCTTGATAATCCGCGGCTTTGACTATAAAGAAAGCCAGTCTCATCTAATAACCATAATGGAGACATAGTATAAAAGCCATAATCAATATTAAAGTTTCCTTTATATGTCAAATAACTATTACCTACTACTCCCATACTTTCTCCTGCTAAAACTAACTCATCTGCTGTTATTAAACCTGCTTTTAATCTATATGAACCACCATAACTTTCACTTGTAGTAGGACATTTTAAAGTCGGTGTTACATTCTCTTGCATTTCTAATCCCATTAACTTTCCATAAGCTGAACTTAATCTATCAAAACTTGCAAATACACTTCCTCCTATCATTGTTTCTTCTCTATAACCACTACTATCACTACAGAATCTTCCACTACTTACTTTACTATCATAACTACTGCTTCCTAAGCTATTACTATACCATGTATCTACTTCTTTCTTTATAAATGAATCTGTTCCATTATCGTAGGTATATCCTGTATATTTAGGATCATTACCCTCTAAATTATAAGGAGTTAGCCCTATTGCAGAAGATGATACTAAATCAGCATTTGTTGGATTAGTACTTACACCATTATAGATTAGTCTTAAATGTTAATTTTAAATTTATAATAACCAACAATTTCAAAAATAAAATAACAGATA
>CAMMMH010000053.1 GCA_946497955.1 uncultured Mycoplasmatota bacterium
ATTTTCTCTGAAAATTAACTACATAATTAAGTCAAATATTTACTGAAAAATCACACCTAGTGAAGGAATTTAGGTTCTTTTTCTTGACTCATAAACTATTACTAACTATAATAAATGACAGTTTATGAGGTGGTTTAATGGAAGAAATATTAGAAAATAAAGAATATTGTAAAAATTGTGGTGGATACTGCTGTAAAAAGAGTGGTTGTGATTATTATCCTGAAGACTTTAAAGATTTATCCTTTAATGGATTAACTAATATCTTAAGTCAAGGTAATATTTCTATTGTGTCTTTTTTAGATTTTGAAAGATTACCAAATGGAAAATTAACATATACACCATTTTTATATTTAAGAGCAAGAAATATAGATAGAGATATAGTGGATTTAGTATCAATAAAAAAGACATGTAGCATGCTAAAAGAAGATGGTTGTTACTATGATATAGAACATAGACCTAGTGGCGGAGTTAATTTAATACCTGCTTCAAATAGATTAAATTGTCATCCTAAAGAAAATCATTTAGAACATATCAAACAGTGGGGAAGGTATCAAAAAGTATTAAGTAAATTTGTAAGAAAATACTGTGGTATGTCATTAGAAGATAAATTAAAAGAAGATATTGAAAACTTATTTTATGAATGTTTAAGTGGAGTTTTAGATACTGTCCCTATTGAAGAACAAGAAGATATCAAAAGAATGGTACCAGCATTAATACAAACAGCACCTATAGAATATGAAAAAGCTTGTAATCGTTATAAGGAAAAGGGAGTTAGTAAAAAATTAAATTATCCAAGTAATAAAAGAAAGTAAAATAAAAGTGAAGATTAAGTTTTCTTCACTTTTAATATATCTAAAATGTATTAGTACGTCCTTTTAATACAGGTACATGGTCTTGATATGTTCCCTTAGTAAAGGCCATCTCACATGATAATAATTGCATTACGATAGCAGCTTGATAGAAAGCATAGATACTTTCAGACTCATCTATCATAATAGCCATATCTGCTATATCTGCAATTTCTTTATCATTAGTAACTACATAAGTCTTAGCTTTTGTATCTTTTAAATAAGTAACAACTCTTTTAATATCTTCGTTAGTTTTATCATCTACTGCAAATAAAACTACTGGAGTTTTAGGACTAGTTGAGGCAAGGGGTCCATGGCAGAATTCACTAGCTTTATATGGAATAACTGGAACTAAACAAGTCTCCATAACTTTTAGAGCAAATTCTTTAGCAAGAGAGTAACTATAACCTCTAGCAATAGAAAAGCCCATCTCCATAGAGATTAATTCTTTAGCCATAGGTTTAACATCTTCGTATAAATCTAATCCTTTCTTAACAGCTTCTATATATTTATTATCATCAAAGCTATCTTCTTCACCGCTTAAGCATAAAGCTAACTTAGTTAAGATATATAAAGTAGTAGTATATCCTTTAGTAGCAGCTCCTGCTTTAGTTTCTCCAATTTCATTATAAATATGTTTATCAGTTGCTTCTGCTACTAATGAATTAGGATTATTAGTAATAGCAAAAGTATAAGCTCCACTTTCCTTAGCTTTCTTTAAAACAGCACTAACATCATATCCTTTACCAGACTGAGAAATAGCAATTACACAAGTATTAGATAAATCCATATTACTATCATAAACAGTAAATATAGAAGCATCTGCCATTTCTACAGGAATTTTTGTATGTAATTCTAAGAAAAACTTACCAAAGATACCTCCATGAGTAGATGTACCTCTTGCTACTATCATGAAGTTTTTGGGCTTAAATTCTTTAATCTCTTTAGCAATAGAAGGTATTACATCCTTATTCTTTTCTATACATGCTTCTAGTGCTGTAATTTCTCTTATTTCTTCTAACATTTTTGTATTATTCATTTAATCATCTCCCTACCTTAATTTTAACACAGTAATTTTTTTTAACAAGAAATAATAAGTAATAAGACACTTTCTTTACAAATATAATTTTAATGGGTGTTATATATGTTTAATAAATTTGATACGATAAGGCCTTATACAAAAGGTGAAACTTGTAGGACTTTTCCAGTATACTATCCACCACAACATCAAGATATACAACCAGGTATGGAATATTTAATGAAACCACTTCCTGTTTTTGATGATTCTAATTATAGAGGTAGTGGTAAATTAAAAGATAAAGTTGCTATTATTACAGGAGGAGACTCTGGTATTGGTAGGGCAGTTGCTGTCTTCTATGCTAAAGAAGGAGCAAAGCTTGTTTTAGTTTATTATAATGAAGAAAGGGATGCTAATGAT
The DNA here is from genome assembly GCA_946497955.1 of uncultured Mycoplasmatota bacterium. Classification (GTDB taxonomy): domain Bacteria; phylum Bacillota_I; class Bacilli_A; order RF39; family UBA660; genus Onthousia. Next base: position 2,287 of record CAMMMH010000053.1, read on the forward strand.
ACAAAAGATTATATTGAAAGATTAGGAGGAGAAGTATTATTAATCCATGGTGATTTAAAGAATAAGGACTTTTCTAACTTTATTGTAAATGAGACACTAGACTGTTATGGTAAGATAGATATTTTAGTTAATAATGCAGGCGTTCAGTATTTTGCCGATAACCTAACAGATATTTCTAATGAACAGTTTGACTATACAATGAAGTCTAATATCTATTCTATGTTTTATTTAACTAAAGCGGTACTTCCTTATTTAAAGAGTGGCTCTAGTATTATTAATACCACTTCTATTACGACTTATAATGGAGAAGGGGACTTAATTGATTATGTAACAAGTAAAGGAGCGATAGTTGGTTTTACAAGAGCACTTGCTACTAATCTTGCTCCTAAAAACATAAGAGTAAATGCCGTTGCCCCAGGACCTTTTTGGACAGCTTTACAACCTGCTAGTAGAAAGGCAAAAGATATTCCAACATTTGGTTCTACTGGCCCTATGAAGCGAGCAGGACAACCCTATGAGATAGCAGCAATCTATGTTTATTTAGCAAGTAATGATTCTAGCTATACTACAGGTCAAGTAATTCATGTTAATGGCGGAGAGTATAAAGGATAAAGTAAAAAAGCTAGTTAGTTAGCTTTTTTCTTTGCAATTAAAACAATTTCTGTAGGGAAGATATTACCACCATAATACCTTAAATAAAAGTTATAATTTTTATTGATACTCTTAATTAATTTAGGGATTCTAATTAAATCATTAAAGCCATGATAAATAGATATTAATAGAGTAGGACTATCATTTTTAATATGCTTCTTAGCACCCTCCAAAGCCTTAAACTCAGCTCCTTCGATATCCATCTTAATAATATCTATTTTCTCTTTTATATCTTCATCTAAAGTTACCGCTTCAATATCACCTTTATCATCAGTTATGGTATTAGCAGAATTATCAACACTACTAGTATTAAGACTTAAAGTAGTCCTCTTATCATACAAAGCCTTATCTCTTATAATAATATCTTCATTAAAGATAAACTTATCTTTTAAAGTAGAGACTGAAGAATCAGTAACTTCATAACAGTAAATCTTTTTATATTCTTCTAAATAAGTATCTAAAAAGTCATCAACACTATCTCCTATATAACTACCTACATCTACATAAACAGTATCTTTAGTAGTCTTAACTAAATCAGGGTCAAAATAATGTTTATAACAAGTATCTATAACTTCATGTAACATAGTAAAGTCATAGTAATAATAATTTCTAAGTATAGCTAGTAATATCTTTTTAGACTTATAATCTTTTAAGTTTTGATAAAATACTACTAAATCAGTTAAATTATCCTTTAGAAGATTAACTATGTTATTTATCTCATCAAAGTCATTATTAATATAATCTAACTTACCCCAATAATTAAAACTATTAAGAAAAGTTTCGATATTACCTCTTAACTCTTCATTAAGACTTAGATATCTATTCTTTATATTTAAATAGACTTCTTCTTTACTCATTAATTCTAACTTCTTAATTAAACTATAAAACTCATAATCAATTTTATTCATTATATCACCAATATAATCTATGTAAGAAAAGTTTAATTGTTTAATCTTTATTTTTATTATTGTTCTGATTTATTTCATTATAATAAAAATAGTACCTACTCCTTAGTAGGTACATAAACCAAAAACTTTTATTTGGATAGTACCTAACAGAGCAAGCTAGGTATTCCATTTTTATAATATGTATATTTTCTTTACATATTCATAGTATCATAAATATTAACTTTTATAAATAAATTACATCTTACTTATTTCAATTATCATATCCATATCATCATCATTAGCCATAATATTTTTATGTATTTCTTTGCATTTTTCACATCTATAAATAATTTTATAAGTATCCTTAAACTTTTCAATACCAATAGGTTTTAATAAACCTTTGCACTCATTTAATCTATCACCTGGCATAATATCTACATGTTTTGAGTAAAGACAATAAGGACAGTGGTCTCTTGCACTATACTTTAAAGGTAATACTTTCTTACCACAATTTTCACACACAAATTCTTCATCTTTCATCGTAAATCTTTTCATAATTACTTCCTTCTTAAACTTAATACTTTTATATCTTCTTTAATAATATTACACATATTTTTTAAAGCATCTTTTTCAAAGGGATTATCTAAATTATACTTCTTAATAATCTCTTTTAATGATAAAGTTCCTCCATCTTCACATAATTTTATATATAAATCAAAAGCATCTTTAATACTTTCTTTTTCTTTTTTATAAAACGATAAAGCTAGAACATTATCAATTGCATAGTCTATTGTATAGAAAGGATCAATTATTCTATTAGTATCTGCTTGATACTCAGTCCCTCTATTAAAATATTCTGTATCATAACTATCTAAATTATATTCATCTCTTATCTCTAACCATTTCTTTTTTCTTTCTTTACTATTTAAACTATTATCATAAACACAACTCCAAAAATCATCAGCGATAGCCATATTTACCATTAAAGAAAGACTATTAGTTAGATGTTTAATTTTATATTTATAATCATCACTTCCAAAGAATAAGTCCATAAAAGGGTACATTAAATATTCCATACTAGTTGAGTGTATTTCGCAAATATCAAAAGTAGGCCATCTATTCTCATGAAACAATAAATCCTTACTTAAATATAATTGATTAGAGTGACCAAACTCATGAAAAATACTAGTTATATTACTTTCTAGTCCCACAAACTTTTTTATAAACAAAGGTACTTTATAATCAGGTAGGTAAGTAGTAATACCACCATTTGACTTATTTTCTCTATTATCTAAATCAATTAAACCTTCATCTAACATCATACAGAGTAAATTATAACTTGCTTTAGAATATTCTTTTAAAATAACTTTAAATTTACTTAAAATATCATTTAAATCTCCTATAATTTTAGCATTGCCATCATTAAATAAATAACTATTATCATAATATTCTAACTTCTCTAATCTTAATCTTTCTCTTTGCTGTTCTTTTAATAATTTAAGTAGGGGAACAACATATTTTTTTATCTCTTCTTTAAAGATAGACAAATCTTCTTTGCTATAATCTAAACGATTCATTTTTACAAAAGACATATCAGTATAAGAGTCAAAACCAAGAGTTTTGGCAATAGTGTTTCTTATATCTATTAATTCATCTATAATAGTATCTATTTCTTTTTCTAAACTTTCTAATATTTCAAATCTCTTATCATATGCTTTCTTTCTTAAATCTCTATCATCATTATTATAGTAGATACTAAGTGAAGAAAGATTTATCTCTTTATCTAAGAAATTAAACTTTGTACCAATAATTAATCTTTGATATTTAGAATATAATTGTTTTTCTTTAGTCTGTAAAGAAATAACATCATCATTTTTTAATCTAGCTTGATTAGATGCTATAGCAAGAGCTCGTTTACCAATAAATTTTTCTAGCTTTTCTTTATTTTTAGAAGAAGATAAAACTTTATAATAATCATAGATTAAGTTATTAATAATAGGCTCATATTTACCTATAATCTTTTCTGTTTCTAAATATTTTTTATTTTTAGTGTCTTTTAAATATCCTATATAGCTGATCCAATATAAAGTTAAATAATTATCTCTAACATTATTAAATTTTATGATTATCTCTTTTTCCTCATTAAAATCTAAACAATTCATTAACTCTTTAAGAATTGCTTCTAAATCATTTTTTATATTTTCTAATATTTCTTCATTAATAATTTCTCTTTCTAATTTTTCTTTTATTTTCATAATTAACTCTCCATCTAATAATGATATTATATAATTATTTCTTATCTTTATCAATTAGGTAATTTTAAGTTACTATCTTCTGTTAATTCTATATAGTTTTCACTAGTTACAATAGGCTTTTCTAATTTTCTTTCTATTTCTTTTTTAGCACTATTTATTACACTACCTGCTTCACTCATATCACTCTTTAACTCTTTTAATCCTTTACTATCATTTTTCTTATGAAACTCTACTGCAGTCGCTTCTCCTAAGTTAGTTAAAGCTAGTTCTATATTAGTCATGGAATCTCTTAAGTTTTGTCTATCATCCAGCCCTTTAATATTTTTATATTCTTTAGCAGTTACACCAAAGCCACTCTTATATATTTCATTTGTTAAAATAGCATAATCTATACCATTTTGAACACCACGTTCTTTCCACTCATCAGTCAAACTATGTCTAGTAGCGATTCCTCTTTCTCTCATATTTATCCATGATTTAGAGTAGCCTTTCTTTTCATATATTTCTTTCATCCTATCCATAGCAAGTTCTGGATTTTGAATTTCTTCAATTCTTTCACTACCAACTTTGGCCAGCCATCTTTTAAAAGGCTCTGCTTTTTTAGAGGGAATAGACTGAATTATTCTTAAAATACCTTCTGTATCAGCACAATCAGTCAAACGATACTTGCCATCAGCCGCCACTAATTTCAAACGTCGACAAATTGTCGACAGTTCAATTTTTTCTTCTTCCTTCACTCTCTGCTTAAGTCTATACCAATAATCCCTTGGATCTTTAGAATCGGTTAAGGCAAAGACAACATCAACAACACTGAAGTACCACTTTCCTTCCTCCCAAGTTCTTCTTATCTCTTTTTCTTCGAATAAAGCTAATTTGTAATTCATAATATCTCATATCCTTCCTTATGTTTATCATTATTTCTAATATTTTCAGCTTATCAGCTTAGGGGGATGTACAATTTGTACTCACCCTTGGTTTAAATGTAATTCTTTAGAGCAACTAGGTTATTTTATTTTCCATAATATATAAACTCCTTTCATATATATCTTTTGCTATCTTCACCAATTTTTTTCGCTAAAACTTAAAATTTATAGAATAACATTTCTTTGTATTCAGTTGTCGACAAAATATCGACAACTGAATTGATGTAAATAATTTGAAAAAAGTTTATATCCTTGCTATAATACAATTAGAAAGGTAAGAAGCTTATTATGGATTTAAAATTAGAAGTATTTGAAGGGCCACTTGATTTGCTCCTTCACTTGATAAAAGAAAATAAGATGGATATTTTCGATATTGAAATAGAAAGTATTACAAAACAGTACTTAGATTATATTCATAAAATGAAAGAACAAAATTTAGATATCGCATCCGCTTATCTAGTAATGGCAAGTGAACTTACTTTGATAAAGGCAAGGATGTTACTTCCAAGACCTAAAGTAGATGAAGAAGAGATAGAGGAAGAAGACCCAAGAGAAGAGTTAGTAGCAAGACTACTAGAATATCAAGCTTATAAAGAAATAACTAAGACTTTAAAAGAAAATGAGAGTAAAAGACAAGAGATTCATACCAAACTACCAGAAAATATTAATAATTATATTGAAGAAAACACTTTAATTACAGGAGAAGGCTCTCTTGATTTATTAGTGGATGCCTTTAAAAAGTTTTTAGTAAGAAAAAGCGAAGAAAAACCTTTATCTACTAAAGTAACGATGAAAGAAATAACTGTATCAAGTAGAAAATTAGAGATAAAAAGTATTTTAAAGAAAGAAAAAAGGGTAAGTTTCTTTAAGCTTTTCCCTGTATCAACCAAAGAATATATAGTGGCAACATTTCTTGCAATACTTGATATGGCTAGAAATAAAGAATTATTAATTAAACAAGAAGAATTATTTAGTGATATTATCGTAGAGGGGGTATCATAATGAATTTAAAAGCAGTATTAGAAGGATTACTATTTGTAGTAGGTGATGATGGCCTTGACCTTGATGAGATAAGTAGAGTATTAGAAATATCTAAAGATGATGTTAAAGAATTAATTAAAGAATTACAAACTGATTATCAAAGTGATAGTAGAGGTATTAGAATAGACTTTCTAGGGGATAAATTAAAACTAACTACTAAGAAAGAACATAATATGTATTATCAAAAACTATTAACAACAGAAGATAATAATAATTTAAGTCAAGCAGCATTAGAGACTCTTGCTATTATCGCTTATAATCAACCTATTACAAGAATTAAAGTAGATGAGTTAAGAGGTATATCAAATAATCATATTATAAGAAAGTTAGTCGCTAAAGGACTTATTAAAGAAAGTGGTAGAAGTAATATGCCAGGTAGACCTATTCTATATGAGACTACAAGTGAGTTTTTAGATTATTTTGGTCTATCTTCTATTGATGAACTACCTGATATGAGAGACTTTTTAGAGGAAGAAGAAAAAGAAAGAGAAGAAGATGTAGATTTATATCAATCTAAATATAAAGAAGAAAATTAATATATACAGATTATAGAAAACTATGCTATAATCTAGTTATGCCTGTATGGCGGAATTGGTAGACGCGGTAGACTCAAAATCTACTTCTAGCAATAGAGTTCCGGTTCAAGTCCGGATAC
>CAMMMH010000054.1 GCA_946497955.1 uncultured Mycoplasmatota bacterium
TTTTTATAATTTTGTTAACCCCTTTTTAAAGGTTTCCGAACAACTCTAATATTAAAGATACTTATTATCAAATTGAACACGTAATTAAAAACTTTCCATTTGATAAAAATATATTAGTTATCTCTACAGCTGGCGACCATGATTTTAGTGGTTTATATATGAATAATCAGGATATTATTACTATGTTAAAAAACTATAGACATGATATTATTGTTGGTAACTATGGCAACACATTCGTTCATTTAAAAAATGATACAATTCATCTTTTTCATAAACTTAACGGAAGTATATTTATACAAAGTGATGTGGCTATCGATTTCCATGGTCACCTTCATAAATATAGTGTTAATCAAAAAGCAGATGGCACATTACACATAACAGTTCCTTCTTTATCTAATATTAATCAACCAATGCCAACAGCAATACAATCCACTTTAAAATTTAATAAAGGTTATATAAATGAAGTATATTTAAATCAGATATATTTTGGAGATGACGATTATATTTTAAATGAAATAAAATTTGATATATCAAAAAGAAATAATATTTCAAGTTCTAGTATACTTAATGAAGAAAAAGAAAGAGAAGAAATTTTTGATGATTATACTAAAGAGTCAACTGTAGATGATAGTAAAAAATTTGTAAAAAAAAATCAAAGATTAAGTCAAATAGAAAAATTTAATAAAAGATATGGATTATAATAAAGATAGTTAAAATCATACTAGCTATCTTTTCTTATATTCATTTTCTATCCAAATCATAATTACTTTTACAATATAGTCTACTTCCATATCAGTTAATTCTCTATTTTTAGGAATGCCATACCATTTATTTAGACAACCTCTACAACAAGTAGCAGTTGCATGTTCAGCTATAAAAACAGGATGCCCTCTCATAGGTGTTTGTTTACCATCGTTAGGAATAAAACTAGGCTTTAATCTTTTATTTATAAAGTCATAGGCATGCTCTTTAATCTTACCTAGACCTTTTTTATCAATATATTCTATATCCTTTTCTTTAAGATGAAAACTACTTCTAAACTTTGATTTAGATAATCTATATAGTAAATAATTTATATCTTGCATAAAACATCACCTTTACAAAAATACTTTATATAATTATACTAACACATGAGGTGGTATTTGTGAAAGTAGTTCATCCATTAAAACCAATTTATAATAGCGAGTCTAAAGTTTTAATATTAGGAAGTTTTCCCTCTGTTAAATCAAGAGAGAATAATTTTTATTATGGAAATCCTAAAAATAGATTTTGGTCTACTTTAGGAAAAGTATTTAATGAGGATATTGGGAGTTCTAATCAAGATAGAGAAAAGTTTCTTTTAACTCATAAAATCGCTCTTTTTGATGTCGTATATAGTTGTAATATAACAGCATCTAGTGATAGTAGTATTAAAGATGTTGTACCTAATGATATTAAGAAAATTGTTGATGAAAGTAAGATAGAAGCGATATTTACAACTGGAACTAAGGCATATAGTTTATATAATAAATATCTTCTTAAAGATATAGGAATAGAAGCTTTTAAATTACCTTCACCTTCTCCTGCTAATTGTAAAAGAGGTATAGAAGAAGTTTTAGTTAATAGTTACAGTAAAATAAAAGAATACTTAGATTAATTTTAGTCTAAGTATTTTATTTAACAATTTCTTCACTTGTTACAGGAAAATCTAGATTATTAAGTAGGTATTTAATCTTTTCACTTACTTTCTCATTTTTAAGCTCTACAATAACTTCTCCAGTATTATAGTCTGCTAGAACACTCTTAACACCTTTTATCATCTTTAAAGAGTTTTTTATTCTGTTTTCACATCCTGTGCAATGCATATTAGAAACATTATATTTTATTTTCATTGTTAATCTTTCCTTTCTTTATAATTGTAGATAAAATTTCTGTTAAGAAATGTATCTTGTTCGATTGTTTTATAGATGCATTTATGCTATCATTTAATTAGGAATACTTAGTATGGGTGTTTATCTCCTTATTTTCCATTTCTAATGGTTAGAAAGGAGACTTGCTTATGAGCAAGAAAGATTTATTAATAACGATATTATTACTAATAATAGTACTTTTAATATTATATAAATAAACACCCTTTACATCACTGTATAAGGGTGAACTCATTTTATTGAGATAAATACCCATGATGCAAAACTAGGTATTCCTCTTTTTTAGTTATATGTAAATTTTCTTTACATATTCATAATATCATAAATATATCTTATTTTCAAGTTCTTATGAGCTTAAAAATCTATGCTATCAAGATATTCTCTTGCTACATCTCTTGGATTTTCTCCTAGTTCATCTACTCTATAGTTTAACTCACTCATAATATCATTATTTAACTTACTACCAAGACTACTTAGTACTTCTTCTATTTCTGGATACTCTTCCAAAGTATCACTTCTAATGAGTGGTATTGCATAATATGGTGGAAAAGCATTTTTATCATCTTCTAAGACAACAAGATTAAATTTCTTTAGTAGTCCATCTGTAGCAAAAGCATCTACAACATCACTTTCATTATTTATTAAAGCAGTATATCTTGGACTACCATCTATTCCAATAATATCTTTAAAGTTATAACCATAGACACTACTTACTCTATCAAGTCCATCTTCTCTATTTATAAATTCAAGACTTGGACTGATAACAAGATTCCTTGAAACGCGTGATAAATCACTCATTGTCTTTAGGTTATAGAGATTAGCAGTTTCTTGTTTAACAGCAAGAGTATAGGTATTATTAAAGCCCATTTGGTCTAATACTTCAATATTATATTTACTATCTAAGTCACTCTTAACGGTATTATAAACTTTTTCTATATCAGTAATTGGCTCATATTTTAGAGTGTCGCCATAGACAGTACCAGTATAGTCTATATATAAATCTATATCTCCTCTTTTTAAAGCTTCAAAACATACTTGGGTACCACCTAAATTACAGTTTTCAACAGTATCATAATCAGTTTTATCTTTAATTGCATCACTAACCATATAACAAAGAATATTTTGTTCTGTAAAATCTTTACTTCCAACAACAATAGCATTATCATTTCTATTTGATGATATGAATGTATAAGCGAATATTATAACTACTATGATAGCAGTTACTAGCAAGATAATCTTTTGATGTAATCTTTTCTTCTTTAGTAACTTTTTGTCTAAATCATTATTTTTTTGAAGGCTTATAGGGGTTACTAGTTTTTCTACTATACCGATAATATAGTCAACTGCCAATGCTAAAAGGCATGCTGGTATCGCTCCTGCTAGTATTTGATAGTTATTAACAGTTCTAATACCTGAAAAGACAAGATAACCTAAGCCTCCTCCACCAATAAAGGCTGCCATTGTCATTAGTCCTACCGCTGTAACGGCACTTATTCTAATTCCTGCCATAATTACTGGTAATGCTAGAGGAATTTGAATTTTATAAAGTATTTGCCATTTAGTTAGACCAATACCAGTTGCAGACTCTATCATATTACTATCAATGTTACTAATACCTGTATAAGTATTCTTAATAATTGGTAGTAAGGAATATAAAACTACCATGACAATAGCAGGTGTTGTACCAATACCAAGAAAAGGAATAGCAAAGCCTAAAAGAGCCATACTAGGTATCGCTTGAATAACACTTGCAACACCTAAAATAGGTTTATTTATCTTTTTAACATAACTTATCAAAATACCAATAGGAACACCTATTACAATAGCAAGTAAGACTGATAGAAAAGTTAATTCAATATGTTCTATTAATAAAGAGATAATCTCATCAATGTTATTTCCAATATATTCTAAAAACTCCATTACTCATCACTCCCTTCTAAGAATTGACTACTTAAGGAAGTAAGAAGACTACCTCTTGTAATTAAGCCTTGTAAAATACCTTTAGAATTAACTACAGGAATAGTTGTAGTCTTAGCATTTGTTACTACATTTAATACATCTAAAAGTGAGTCTGTTTCTTTAACACTAATAGAGTTTTTAGATATATAGTTACTAGCACTTTTCTTTAGATTAGAACTAGGTGATAATTCATCTATAATAATAGAACCTAAATATTTTTTCTTACTATCTACAACCATTAATGTATCTACTTTTAAGTTTCTCATTTTTGTAAGGCATCTAAACAAAGATAAGTTTTCACGGCAAGTGACAGGATTCTTTAACATAATATCTTTTACTTTAATAAATTCAGGAGAAGTCCATATTCTCTTAGGTCCTACAAAGTTACTAACAAACTTATTCTTAGGATGTTTTAAAATATTTTCAGGAGTATCATACTGAATAATATGTCCTCCATCCATAATACAGATTTTATCTGCTATTTTGATGGCTTCATCCATATCATGAGTAACAAAGACTATCGTCTTTTTAAACTTTTCTTCAATTCTTAAAAGTTCATCTTGTAAAGAGTTCCTAGTCATAGGGTCCAATGCTGAAAATGGTTCATCCATAAGTATTATAGAAGGGTCTGTTAAAAAGGCTCTTGCCACCCCAACGCGCTGTTGCTGTCCTCCTGATAATTCGGTAGGATATCTATCTAAATAAGATAAATCAAGCCCTACCATATCCATCATTTCTTTAGTTTTTTTATTGATATCATCATCAGGCATTTTCTTTAATTTAGCGATTAACTCTATATTTTCTCTAATTGTAAGATGAGGAAAAAGCCCTGTTTGTTGGATAACATAACCGATATTTCTTCTTAGTTCAATAACATTTTTCGCAAGTATATCTTCTCCATCTATTAAAATATGTCCTTTAGTAGGATTAATTAATCTATTAATCATCTTTAAAGTTGTAGTTTTTCCACAGCCACTCTCTCCTATTAAACAAACAATATTTCCTGTTTCTATTTTAAACGAAATATTAGAAAGAACAGTATTATTTTTATATTTTTTAAAGACATTTTTAAACTCTATCATGATTTACCCCTTTTAATAAAATATTTTACTTTCTATTTCTTTATCTATATTATTAACAAAGTATTTTGCATCTAACTCATCTCCTACAGCAAGGCCATAATGAATAGGAATAGCATATTTAGGTTTTATGGTATTAGCAAGTTCTACGGCTTCTTCCTTAGTCATTGTATAAGTCCCACCTACTGGTAAGAAAATAACATCTGCTTTTATTACCTTTAACTCATCTAAGACATCAGTATCTCCTGCAATATAATATGTAACATTATTTAAAGTTACAATATAACCAACATAACCTGCATCTTTAGGATGATATTCTTTATCTATGTTATAAGCAGGTACTGTCATAAATGATATGTTATTTAAGTTATATATATTTTCTGGTTTTACTTCTAAAGTCTTGTAATTACTATTTAACTTTTCTATGACATTAGATGGTCCAATTATTATAGTTTTTTCATTTACTAAATTATTTATAGAATCTAAATCAAAATGGTCCCAATGTGAATGGGTTATAAAAATATAATCGGCATTATTTATTTTTTCTTTAATATCATATGGGTCAAAATAAATAGTTAAGCCATCACTAATCTTAATACTACTCTGGCAATTTATAGAAATATTATTTAAATCTTTTTCCATTTTTTCACTTCCTCTACCTTCTTAATTATATCAAGTTCTATAAATATTTGGAATAAAAGTTTAAAAAAAGTTCATATTAAAGATGAAAGGAATGATTTAAATGGATGAAAGTTTAGAAATTGTTAATCATATTTATAAAGACAGTGAAATGGCTATTTCTACTTTAACTAAGCTTAGTAATACTTTAGAGAAAAAGGATAACAAGATTAAAGATACTGTTGAAGATATCATTAAAGGATATGAGAGATACTTTAAAGATGCTAAAAAGATATTAAATAAGAATAATTGTAAAAAAGAAAAAAATGGCCTTGTTTCTAAAGTAATGGCTAATATGGGTATTGATAAAGAGGTTAAAGATGATAATAGTGACTCGGCAATGGCAGATATGCTTATTAAAGGTGTATCTATGGGAAGTATTGACTTAGAGAAAAAATTAAAGAAGTATAAAGATAAAGAAATCGATGATAAAGTCTTAGAACTTGCTAATGACTTTAAGGATTTTCAAGATGATATTATTAAAAAGTTAAAAGAATATTTGTAAAAGAAAACTACTGAGCATTAAGTTCAGTAGTTATTTTAAGGCCTTTTTTAAAAGATGTGGTATCTCTTCTCCTATACTTCCACCAATATTAGCGTATTTATCAGTAAAGATAATATCTCCTTGTTCTATTAAGTTTCCTGTATTATCAAAGTAAATAGCATTACTAGCGGGGTCTACGATGGTATCATTACATTTAGCATAAGCATGGTAATGTCCTCCTACAAAGATATTAGGGACATAACTAACAATAGCATCATACTCTTCATTTTCCTTAACAAACTCTAAAGTTCTGTCAAAACACTCTCCTGTTAGTTTTTTATTAAAGATGTATGATGATTTAGTATCTTTGAAATATTCACTTGCTTTTCCTAATCTAATAGTTCCAACTGTTGTTTCTAATATCATTTTATCTTTATCATTAGTTGCTTTATTTATAAGTGGAACATCTTCTATATTTATTAAAGGATTAGATGATAATGCTTCATAAATACACTCATCTAATAAAGCTTGTTGGTTACAATTTTTTTGTTTTAAAAGTAGTGATACTTCATCTTTTTGATATTTAGATAATTCTACATAGTTATAAATAAAGGTATCTTGTAGTTTAGTTAGTTCTTTATAAGGTAAATTATAACGAATTGCAAGATGCTTAAAATACATCAATACTTGTTCTAAAACTTGTTTATCGGCTTCTCTCATTACTTCTTCTTTAAATTCATAATCACCCATAACCTCATCCCCTTTTAGTGGCTATATTATATCATATTTTGCGAAAAAAATAAAGTCCTAGTTGGACTTATTCTTAAGTATAAAGTTATATGAGTCTTTACACATATCTTCTATACCATATTCTGCTTTAAAGCCTAGTTCTTTATAAGCTTTTGTAGGGTCTGCATAACAAGCAGCGATATCACCAGGACGTCTTTCTACTATTTTATATGGTACTTTAACATTGTTTACCTTTTCAAATGTTTTAACTAAATCTAGAACACTATAACCTGTTCCTGTTCCTAAGTTATAATACTCTATTCCTTTAAAGTTAACACATTTCTCTAGGGCTTTTATATGTCCTTTAGCAAGGTCTACAACATGGATATAATCTCTTACTCCTGTACCATCAGGTGTATCATAGTCATCTCCAAAGACACTTAGAATTGGTAGTTCTTTGTTTGCAACTCTAACAATATATGGCATTAAGTTATTTGGAATACCATTAGGTTTTTCTCCTAATAATCCTGTCTTATGGGCTCCTATTGGATTAAAGTATCTTAGAACAATTACAGATAAATCTTTATCAGCATTACTAACATCTTTAAGAATTCTCTCTATCATTAATTTTGTAGTACCATAAGGATTGGTTGTAGATAGAGGGAAATCTTCTTTAATTGGTAATTCTTTAGGACTACCATAGACAGTAGCACTTGATGAAAAGACAAAATTATGACAATTCTCTTCCTTCATTACTTCTAATAATGTAAGAGTTGAATCTAAATTATTACGATAATACTTTAATGGCTCACTAACTGATTCACCTACTGCTTTATATCCTGCAAAATGGATAACGGCATCTATTTTATTTTCTTTAAATACAACTCTGACTTTTTCTTTATCACAGGCATCTATCTCATAAAACTTAGGTCTTTTAGAAGTTATTTCTTCAATTTTATCTAAAACATCAATACTAGAGTTAGATAAATCATCTATAATAACAACTTCATAATTTGCATTTAATAGTTCTACACAAGTATGACTTCCAATAAAACCTAGTCCTCCTGTTACTAATATTTTCATTTTATCATCCTCCTCATATAATTATGATATCATACATATAATGTTCTAGAGAAGAAAATTTTCAGGGGTGTAAAAAAATTTTGTAGGTAAATAGTAGTTAATGATATATTTCATCAAC
>CAMMMH010000055.1 GCA_946497955.1 uncultured Mycoplasmatota bacterium
TTTTTATAATTTTGTTAACCCCTTTTTAAAGGTTTCCGAACAACTCTAATATTAATAGTTTAGGATGATGAGCAAGTGCAGTTATTATTTCAAGTTTTTTCTTCATTCCTTTAGATAAGTTTTTTATTAACATATTTTCATTTAAAGAAAAGTCTTTTAGGTATTTAAGAAATAATTTTTCATCCCAAGACTTATAGATATTTTTCATAACAGAGTTAACATCTTTTACTTTAATAACTTCTGGAAAGAATGAATCATCTAAGACTACACCAATATCTTCTTTTACTTTACTATTTAATGTTTTATTAAATAGTAAGATATCTCCTTTATCTTTTTTAATTAAACCTAATAGTAGTTTAATTAGAGTTGTCTTCCCTGCACCATTTTCTCCTATTAGACCAATGATACTTCCTTTTTTTATTTCAAGAGTAATATTATCTAGTTTAAAGTTATCATAAGTTTTAGTTAAATTATTAACTTTAATTATATTATCCATTATTATCCTCCTTCAAAGCATTAAGTATCTCTAAGACTTCATCATAACTAATATGATATGTATTAGCGATAGTTAAAGCTTCTTCTAAATTTTCTTCTATTTTCTTTAATATTTCTTCTTTTAAATAATTCTCACTTTTATTTTTAACAAAGTATCCCTTAGTAGCGACAGCTTCAATAAAACCATCTTTTTCTAATTCTTCATAGGCTCTTTTAGTGGTAATGTTACTGATTCTTAAGTCTTTTGCAAGTGTTCTAATAGAAGGTAAGGCCTCTCCCCCTACTAAGTTTCCATTAAGTATTTCTCTTTTAATGTTATCAACTATCTGTTGGTATATTGGTATATCGCTACTATTACTGATAATTATCTGCATTTAATCACCTCTTTGTATATATACAGTATATACAGTTATTATATGTTTGTCAATATAAAAAGATACTATTTTGTTTTAACAGTATCTTTAACATAATTATCTATAATATATTTTAAATCTTCTATCGCTTTATCTATATTAAATGTTCCATTACCAACTGGATAATAGACTGGAAATACTTTATAAGTATTACTACCTATTTCTTTTTCAAAGTATTGTTTTCTACACTCACCTACTGATATTTTCTTATTTAAAATAATTGATGATACTTGATTACCAAAAGTAATTATTATTTTTGGTTTAACGATATCTATTTCTTGTTCTAAAAGTCCAAGATAACTTCTTAAAACTTCATCTTTTAGGGGCCTTGCATCTATTTGTGTGCATTTACCTAAGTTTGTTATAAAGTAGTTATTTCTTTTAACCTCATCATATACTTTGTTAGCAAAGTCATAGTCCCATTCTTTAGGTTTCTTTTTATTTATCTCATCTAATAGCTTTTTATCAAAAAGATTAATGGCTGTGAATAATTTCCAAATGTTCTTAGTACCAAGCCAAGGAGCCTTTAAGCCTTTCCAAGCTTTAGGACTTGCAATGTTTCTTCCTGTTGGATTCATAAAAACAAATAATATATCTGGATTATTAGATTCTCCTCCATTATAGATAGAATCTAAGGTTTTATCACCATACTTCTTTTGTAGTTTATCATACTCTTTATATAACTTTTTAAACTTCTCTTCCATAAGGTTAACCTTTCTATTTTTATATAAAACTTATACTTACATTAATTTTTATTATTAACAATCTTGCTAGCTAGTCTTAATATTTTACTTTTAATATAATTAGTCTTAGTTTGTTCTTTAGGTTTATGATAGCTTTCTAAAACTCTATTATTTTCTTTTATTGTTTCTTCATATGGACTATATAAATTTTCATCAAATTCATCATCTCTTAGAGAAAACATGTCATTAGTTGGATAGATAAACCCAGAGTTTCCATATTTAAATTCTAAAGTACATCTCCACTTCCATATACAAGAACTATTTGATGTTCTGTATAAGCATCTATTAAAGAAGTCTTGTAAATGCTCATCTTGATTATTCTTGTAACTTTTACACATATTCATATATTTATGGACTTCTTCACTATATTTTTGATATTCTTTATCATCTCTAGCTTCACTTTCTGGTGTTGGTCCTTCAATATTTTTTCTTTCTTCAATAAATTTATATATGTCTGTATTTTTTATTGTATCAGATGATATTATTCTAACATCATCAATAGAAAAAATATCATCATA
The DNA here is from genome assembly GCA_946497955.1 of uncultured Mycoplasmatota bacterium. GTDB lineage: Bacteria > Bacillota_I > Bacilli_A > RF39 > UBA660 > Onthousia. The sequence goes on from CAMMMH010000055.1 coordinate 2,170, forward strand.
TGTATTAATATCTGTTATAAAACCAAAACTAGTATCAATTACTGTTTTAATATCATCATTATTAATAACTAAAAAAGTATGTTCATATTCATCTATTTTATTAGAACTTTTTTCATTATAATGTGCAGTATAATTTCTCAAATTACAAGTATAAATCTCAAATTCTTTAAAACAGAGGCTTAAGGCTATAGCACAAGCATGACATCTTCCTTTTGACATTTCTGATTTTAATAATTCTTTAATCGGAATACCTAAGAAATAGTAATCCGGTAAATTATTAAGAAAACTAGCATTATATTTAGCTCTTTGTATTTCATAAGGTCTATGCCAATCATCATTTATTAAACCAGTCCACCAACCTGCTCCTCTTTTATACATTAAATAATCATAGTATACAATCTTATCATTTTCTTGAGCATTTAATTTTTTTACCTCATATATACTCATTATAAATCCCCCTTAAGTTGGTATCTATAATATCACAATATTCTTTAGAAAACAAGTATACTAGTATGTCAGTGGTTAAACTTTAGTATAGATTTTATTCTTTTCTTCTTCATTACACTTAATTAAATATTCTTTATATAAATCAGTTGGAATAACTTCTTGAGGAATTTTTATCTCTTTAATTTTTTGAAACATTTCTTTCATTTTTTCTATGTCTACTTTATTTTTTGCATTTTGCATTTTAGATGCTCTGAAATCACATCTTAAATCTAAGTGTTCATACGAAAATTGATCTTTTGCATCAAAACCAAATTGTCCTTTTTCATTTACAAAATCAATATGAAAATAAATCCAAGCATTATCTACTTTTAATATATAATCTATTTTTTTAGATAAATTTAATACTTGTTCATTTTCCATATAAAAATCAAGTAGTTCTTCTATATTGCCATCATATTTTTCAATATCATATAATTCTAAAAAGTCATAATCTACCATTTTACTATCATTAAAATTACTTACAAAGAAGTTTTCATCAAAGTTATTTTCAAACTGTTCTTCGGTTATATTTTCTTTTCTTTCTATATCAATAATTATATATCTATAGACAGGTAATTTTAAAATTAAGTAATTCTTATCATTATGATTTAATAATTTAATATCTTCTACAACATTATATTCATCAAAATATTTAATATTATTTTCACACAAATTATGTAGTTCATTCCAAACTTTAGGAATAAATGATAACTTATCAACTAGTTCAGTCACTTTAACTCCTTCTTCTACTTCAAAATATTTGGCAAATAGTTTATTTCTTAATTCTTTCTTATCAGTATTATTGTACATATTATTTCTCCTTTTTAATAATTTAATTCATTCCACCAGTCATTATTCTAAACTTAGTATTATTATTCCATATCTCTAATAGTTTTTCAAAGTTATCATCAGGATTTAACGTTAGCTCTGCTAAATTATCTAATTCAATATATTCTTCTTCACTTAATTCTAAGTTTTTATCAACAATATATTTAGGTAAGTGTAAGAATATTATTTCATTATTCATTAAAGAATGAAAATCATAAAATAATCCATGAAGCGCTCCTTTTAGTCCATAGGTTCTAGGTGTTGAAGAATAATAGATATCTTTATTAGACAATTCTTTATTTCTTAACTTTAAATAGGCTTCTGCTCCAAAGATAAATTTATCTCTTGGTATATCTAATAAATCAAAATCAATTCCATACTCCTTTAATGTCTCATCATCAAAATACATATCAGCATCTACTAAAGTCCATCTTCCTTTTTCTTCATTGTAATACTCTGTAATCCAATGGTCTCCTGCCCCATTACCAAGACATGCATAATTAGCAAAACCACTTCTTACTCTTGCAGGAATTCCTTTAGCTTTTAAAATTGCTGCTAGTAGTATAGCTTGTTCTCTACAACATACATGTATTTTATCTTCTATAGGTCTATCTATAGTATAGTTTTTATTTCTTCTTAATAATTCTGCTAACATAGAAATAGCGGTAGGATACAAATCATTTTCAAAACATAAACTCGTTTCTTTTAATTTAGTCATATCCCCATAAAAAGAATTAGAATTATTTCTCATTTCTTTATCTTTCATATCAAAAGGATGAATAATCTGATGTCTTTGAAGATGACATAGTTCTTTAATATCATCAGGTAAAGATTTAGCAAATTCTTTATATAATCCTAAATCTGTATATAGACTTGTTTCTTTATAGAAATCAATTATTCCTTTAGTGGTCATAGATATCCCAGCTTTCTATATTCTCTTATACTTATCTAAGCGTAATACTTTACAGATATGTTTATCATTAAGTAATTCTTTTTGATTATCCAATAAGTAATTATAACATTCATCTAATTTAAATAGATTGGCAATTTTATGAAATTGATACTTACTATCCTTATTTTTTAGATATTCTTCTCTTAAAGCTATACTTATTACTTTTTTGTTACCATTAGTATCTAAATATGCAGAAGTTAAAAGTAATTGTTCTTCGAAAGAACGATTTTCTATCATTAACTTCTCACTCATTAAATAATACATATAATAATATTCTAAAAAGCTTTCATATAAATACGCCATCATCATTTGTTGATTAAAAGTTCTATTCTTTACTATATATCCTTTTTTTAAAATTCCAATAGTAGCGATTTTTTGAGATTTAGAATTAAGATAAACTTTAATAGCATTTTTTAAATCATCATAAGTTCTATAATCAGCATATAAACTAGAACGCATTATATTCATTAAATCTTTATCATATTCATTTTCTTTGGCAATAGAAATTAACTCTTCAATCTGTGATAAATCATATTTACCATTTACTACTTCTGATTTTATTAGCATATATAAGTTTTCATTGAAATCTGATTTAATAAAACTTTTTATAAGCATTATCTGTTCATTACAATTATATCTTTCTAATAGAAGACGAGAAATAATAAGATAATAAATATCTTTATTACAACCACTTTCAAAATATATTTGTTTTAATTTATTCTGTTCCTCTTTAGTTCTAAGATTAAGAAATAATTCATCATTAAATAAATTTTTTGTTTCCATGTATAAGTATCCTTTCTTAACTTATTATAGTTATTTGTGAATTGTATTATAATACCGAAACTATATTTTAACAACTATATTTTTACTTACGTTATTACTTTCTTACCTTTGCTTCTTCTATTTCTTTTTGAGCTTCCTTTAATTTCTCATTATATTCTTTCATAATAGAATAAAAATCTTGTCCAATAGAATAGAAATCTATTTTTATATGATTATTAATCTTTCCTGTTTCTTCATTTATACTTATAGCATCCATTCCTCTTCTACTAGTTGGAGGCATACTTTTAATCTCAAAAAAAGGACTTACTCCCATTGTATCATCTTTGGCAAATCTATCTACTAAGTCACTAGTAAACTGTCTTGTAAAAACATCACTATGAATACTTGGAATACCTAAATTTAAATGTTTTTATTTACCATTATTTAACATGATATCTACAGTACACATTTTTTCTTTTTCTCCATCTATTTTATTAGAACTAAAAATCATATTTCCTGATATATTATTATCACTTAATATTTGCTCTAGATATTCTATCATTACTCTTGATTTATCTATAGCAAGTGCTTCTGCTTCTTGTTTTTTCATATTTTAATATCTCCTTTTACAATATTTTATTTAGAATTCTAAGTTTTTCTCTTAATTTATTCTACCATAAAAAGAAGCCTATTTCCTAGACTTCTCATCCTTTTTATAATAAAATTGTCATATAAACTGGTAAATATACAATGTCATCTTCTTCTTTATAATCACTTGTATGAATTATATAAGGTGTAGCTAGATAATTTGCATATTTTTTTCTAAATTTATTTAAGGAAACTAAAGTATAATTTTTACCAGATTTAACTTCAATTGGGGAAATATTATGTTTATTAGTAATTTTTGATTTTGAAATTAAAAAATCAATTTCCATTCTATCATTACTATTTTCTCTAGAACTATTGGAATAAAAATATAGTTTGTGTCCATTAGAAACCAACATCTGAGCGACTATATTTTCTAGTATCATCCCCCCATTATATTCTAATTTATCAAATAATATTTTTTTATAAATTTCTTCTTCTACAATACTCTTTTCATCAAAAGCTTTTGAAATTAAAAGTCCAGTATCTGACATATAGCATTTATAAAAACTATTATCTAAATTTAGAGAAAGTCCTATACTTGGTTCTGTTGTATTAAATGCTTGATTAACAATCATGGCATCATCTAACCACATAAAAGCATCCTCATAATCTCTTGTTTTAGCATCCTTATCTAAAGATGTAATTCTAAACTTCTTTTCATGTTTTTGAAGTTGTGATGGTATTTCATCAAATATACTTCTTACTTTTAAACTATACTTGCCAGAATGTTTAATTATATCTTCACGATATAAATCTAAAATATTTCTTTTTATTTGATCTACTTTATTAAAATCTTTAGTATTAACATACTCTAAAACTGCTTGTGGCATTCCACCAACTATCATATATTGTCTAAAATAATCCATTGCTTTTCTATGAAAAATATTACCAAGAGGTTTTCTTTCCTTAAAGCTTTTTTCTATTAATTCCATTAAGCCATGATTATCTAAAGCCCATAAAAACTCTTCAAAGTCCATAGGATACATTTTTAAATGTTGTTCTTCTGAAGGAATTAAAATATCTTTAACATTTTCATTTATTGAAACTAGAGATCCTGTTTCAATATAATCATATCTACCATCAGCGACTAAGTATTTAATTGCAGACCTTGCTCTTGGATAAACTCTTACTTCATCAAAAATAATTAAACTTTCTCTTTCATATAATTTTACATTATAGTAATTAGATAAATATAAAAATAGAGTTGTTCGGAAACCTTTAAAAAGGGGTTAACAAAATTATAAAAATATGA
>CAMMMH010000056.1 GCA_946497955.1 uncultured Mycoplasmatota bacterium
AATTTAATTTTGAAATTTCTCTAAGGTTTAACATTAAATAAATTAAATATTAACATCTATTCATGATATCATCTTCTATTACTTCTTTTACTGTTCCAGTTGATGTTATCTTTCTTAATAAATGTCCGTTTTCTGGTAACTCTAAATCATTATAATCTAGCCCTACACTTACTCCTAATTCTATACTTATTTCACTTTCTGTAGTATTTGATACTCTTACTATATAAGTATTACTACTTCCTGTTGTGTCTACTTTCTCTAAGTTTATTCCTGTACTAGATGGTGGGGTATTTACTCCTTCTTTTTCTATATACCCTATATCTACTCCTTCAGGCAAACTTCCTTCATAATAAAAGTTAAATCTTCCTACTCTATTATTAGGGTTAGATAAAGTTACTATAAAATCTTTTCTACTATTTGCAGATACTGTTAAAGCATTTGTTTCTTCATCATCCACTAATAACTCATAAGTTAAATTACCTGTCACTATACTTATAGCATTTTCTTTTTCTTTTGTTACTGTAAACATCGCATATGAAAAGTACCCTCCTAATATTAATAGAGTTATTATTACCATTATTATCATATATATCTTACTAAAACTTGTTTCTAATAATATCTTTTTCATCTTTTTACTCCTTCCATTATTACACTAAAAAAGAATAGAATAATCCTCTATTCTTTTAAGACATAATGAAAGAAAGTATTTACTAGATACTTACTAAACTGCCCCCCCCCAGGTAACTTTTTGTAAACGAGTGTTAGTATTTATTTTTCTCATTTTTCTACCTTCTTTCTTATAATAATATTTTATTCTTAAACAATTTAAATTTTCTTCTTCTTTATTGGTCCATCAGAAACTTTTTTTACTTCAAATTCTTCTATACCAAAATCATAATTAGTCACTTCACAACCTTTTTCTTCAAAAAAAGGCATATCTGCATCTGGAAAATAACCTCTACCATTATAAATATCGCCAATATTTTTTAATTCTTCCAATATAAACTGATATTTTTTTATTAAACTTTCATTTTTATCTTCCATAACCGCACCTCCATTGTTTTACTTAAAATTATTCTAACATAATAAATTAATTTATTCTATATCAATTCTTCATTATTTGTTAACTTTACACTAACAAGTTTTGAGACCCCTGACTCTTGCATCGTAATACCATACAATGTATCAGCATATTCCATTGTCTTTTTCTTATGGGTAATTATTAAAAACTGAGTTTTATGTTTATAATTTGCTAAATACTTACCAAACTCCATAACATTCGCTTCATCTAAGGCTGCTTCTACTTCATCAAATATACAGAATGGTACTGTTCTAACATTAATAATTGCAAATAAAAGACTAATGGCAGTTAATGTTTTCTCTCCTCCTGATAATAAACTAATAGTAGTTAACTTCTTACCTGGAGGACAAGCAACTATTTCTATTCCTGTTGTTAAGATATCATCGGTAGTTAATTTTAAATCTGCTTCTCCACCATGGAATAAGGCTCTAAAGACATCTTTGAACTCTTTTCTAATAGATTCAAAAGTCTTTAAGAACTCTTGCCTCATAACTTCATCCATTTCATTCATAATCTCAAGAAGAGTGGCGATGGCTTTCGTTAAATCCTCTTTTTGATGTAATAAAAACATATATCTAGTATTAACTCTTTCATATTCATCAATCGCTGCTAAATTAACCATACCAAGACTTTTAATTCTAGCTTTGTAGTTACTTACTTTACTTCTAGCAGCTTTTTCTTCTATATCAAGTTCATAATCTTTTCTAGCTTTTTCATAAGTAATAGAGTATTCACTACTTAAAGTATTAAGTAAGTTATCTAATTTTACATCTATTTCTTTAAGTTTAAGATCTAAACTATTTCTTTTTTCTTCAGTCTTTCTAATTAAATTATTCTTATACTTACTCTTCTCTTCATCTTCTTCTATTTCGTCTTTTAATAGTTTTATATCTTTCTTAAGAGTAGTTAGTTTAAGTTCTAATTTTTCTTTAAAACTTTCTAAATCATAGAATCTAGTTACTAACTCTTCTTCTTTAGTATCAAGAGTATTATCATTACTTGATAGATTATCAATATTATCACTAATACTACTAAGAGTATCTTTATTACTTATTAGGGCATGGTTTTTATTAGTAACATCATCTATTAATAGTTTTAAGTCCTTTTCTTTTAGATATATCTTATCTTCTAATTTTCTTATATCTTCTTTAATATCGTTAATATCTATAGCAATTTTCTTATTAGATTCTTCTAGACTAGTAATTATATTAAGATAGTTAGTAATCTCTTGATTAATCATAACAGCGCTTCTACCTTTATAGTTAGCACCTCCTGTCATTGATCCTCCTACATTAATAACATCACCTGCTAGCGTAATTACTTTATAACGTCTATCTATCTTTCTACTTATTCTTAAAGCAGTGTCCATGTCTTCTGCAACTAATACAAGTCCTAATTGATTATAAACAATATTTTTATATTCTTTATCTGTAGTAACTAAGTCTGCTAGGACACCTTTATAACCATCTAATCCTTCTAATATGTGTTTAGTATTTTCATCTATATATCTTTTCTTAATAACATTAATAGGAAAGAATGTCGCTCTTCCTAGATTATTATTCTTTAAATATCTAATCGCTTCTTTAGCACTATCTTCATCTTTAACTATAACAAAGTTTTTACTACTACTAATTGCAACATCTAAACATCTTACATACTCATCTTTAGTCTTAATAACATTACCTATAATATCATAAATTCCTTGTAACTTATCTTCTTCTAATATTTTCTTAATAGCATTAGGTAAATTATTACCTCTTTCTGCTTCTAACTTCAACAACTCTACTTTATGTTTATTTGTTAAGATATCTCTATCTTGCTTACTTTCCATCTGTTCATAATTCTTTAGAGTTAATCTAAGGCCTTTAAGATTATTCTTACTAGAGTTAATATCATCATTCATATTAGTAATATCTTGATTTATAATATTAATCTCACTATCTAAGACACTAATATCTTTACTAATCTTACCTTTCTCATCTATTAAGGCCCTTAACTCTTCTTCTACTTTAGTAGTATCTTTATTCTTTCTTTGTTCTTTTAAGATATTAAGTTGTACATTTAATTTACCTATCTCTTCTGTTTTATTAAGTAACTCTTTCTGAGTAAATTCCAAATCTTTCTCTAAGTTGAATAAGTCAGTCTTTTTCTTTAGGAAAACACCACTATCTTTATTAACAGTACTCTCTAAATCTACTATCTCTTTATCTAGAGCATCTTTTTCTTTCTTTAATATCTCTTCATTAGTAGATAGATTATAAATATCATAAGCGATTAAAGCTATTTCAAGATTTTCTAATTCTTCTTTAAGAGTTTTATATTCTCTTGCTTTCTCACTTTGTTCTTTTAAAGGCTCTACTTGTACTTCTAACTCTTTAATAATATCTTCTACTCTGTCAAGTGCATCATTTGTCTTATCTAGTTTTCTTAAAGCTTCTTCTTTACGTTTTTTATATTTTAAAATACCGGCTGCTTCTTCAAAAACAACTCTTCTATCATCAGTACTTTCACTAATTATTTTAGATACTTCTCCTTGAGAGATAATATTAAATGATTCTTTACCAACACCACTATCTAGAAAAAGATTAACTATATCTTTTAGTCTTGCTTTATTATTATTAATAAAGTATTCATTCTCACCACTTCTATAGACTCTTCTTTTAATACTAACTTCACTATAATCTATTTTTAGATAGTGATCACTATTATCAAAGATAAGTTCTACACTAGCGACATTTTTAGATTTACGAGACGCACTACCTGCAAATATTACATCACTCATGCCCCCGTCACCACGTAAATTTTTAACTGATTGTTCTCCTAATACCCAACGAATAGCATCGACAATATTACTCTTACCACTTCCATTAGGTCCAACAATACAAGTAACTTCATCATCTAGTTTTATTTCCATTTTATCAGCGAAAGATTTAAAACCATTTGTTATAATTTCTTTCAAGTACATTTAAAACACCACTCTTTACTCTTATCATTTTATCAAATAATAGTGTTTTAGACAAGAACTAGAATTTTTAGACATTTAAAAAGTAGTAACCTTTAATTACTACTTAACATTCTTTTTTACACCTTGATGAATACTTCTTGAAAAATCCTCCCCTGCCATAAGCGAAAAAATAACTTCACTAAACATAGCATCACAATTAACAGCGATGCGTTGCTTTTGAGCAGTATCTAATCTTTTATTAAAATATAGATTATCAATACTATCTTCACTTTCTTCTATACCAATATATTTTTTATATACTTCTTCACTAGGCATGCCCTTATTATGAGCTTCAACACAGCGAATTAAAGCTTCTATTTCCATTGTTCTATCAACAATTAAATTACTATTTAAAGTCGAATTAATATATACAGATAAGTAATTGGCAAAGTTTTCATTACCTAAAGCCTCTTCACCTCTTTTTGCTAGTTCTGGTCTTCTTAAAAGAGCGATAGTGGCAAGGGTATCTAGCTCTACAGATTCTTCATCCTCTTTTAAGTATCCTTTTATGCCATTCAGAAATTTTTTTGTTTCTCTTAATGATTCTAATGTTTTATATTTATCGTCTTCCATAAAATTCTTCCTTTCTTTACAACATATTATATATAAATTCATCATTAATTCAAGTATTTGTTACTGTTATATACATACTTTTTAAAATATTTCATATACTAAATTTGACAGATAATATATTTTATGATATTATTTAGTCAGTGAGTGAGTAGTTCGCTGAGTTACTAAAGGGTGTGTTTAATACATACCAGCAAGCTTGCCTTGTGGGTTCCTTTAGTCAGGGGAAAGCTCACTTTTTTCTTTATTTAAATATTCTATAAGATTGTATAATTCAATTGCTTTACTATTACTAGGTACTAGTTTTAATCCATAACTTAATAAATTATTGTTCTTTATATATAATTTGTCCTTTATTTTATTTATATATTCATAACAAGTTTTATTGTTATACTTTAATGCTTGAAACAAAGCACTACAACAGCAATCTGCTAATTGTAATAATTTTTTTCTTACATTAGGTATTATTTTTATTTCTTTTATTCTACTTGTATCAATATTAAACTTCTTATGATTTTTATTATTTAAATAAGCACTTAATTTAGCTTTAGATAAATTTCCTCTTGAACTTATATTTATATTTGCAATTCCATTAACTTCATTCATATACCAACATATTCTCTCATATAAATAACCACTAAAGTAATTATAAATATTATTTGATGGTATAACTTTAATACATCTAGTATCAATAATTACATTTATAATCTTAATATCAAGTGTACTTACTAAAGACATTATCATTCTTTTATTAGGTAATCCTTTTAATAATTTCCAGTGTAATTGAGATTTTTTATCCATTTCTAAATTTTCTTTTATTTTATCTACAACTCTAGAACTTTCTAAATCTTTAGTCTTTTCTACAATAATAGCAGTCAATATGAAGTATTTAGAACCTTTATTTATTCCTTCATCTCCACTCTCATCAATATAAACATTATATTCTTTCATATTGTAGCCTCCTCTATAACATTTAGTATTATATTATCATAGGATAAAGTAACTGACAATATACTTGTCGAAAAACAATTATATTTTTCTTTTATATTCAGAATTACATCATTATTTAGGTTAAAGCCCTTTCCTAGGTTACTATCTAGAATAGAATAAAGGGAAGGGAGAAAATTATGAATAGAGATTTTAATTATAACTATAACTGCTATCCTAATAATATGGATAGAGATATGAATAACCCTAAGTTCTTTACAGAAAGAGAAGGTTATTTAAGAGGTAATATGTTTAGAAACTTATATAGTCAGTATAAGAATTATGAACCTGCTATATTAAGACCAACTAATGAACAAGAGGAGATGTTTTTAAGAATGTCTGAAGCAGAGTTCGCTGCTCATGACCTTAATTTATATTTAGATTTATATCCTAATGATGGTAATGCTTTAGATTTATTTAATAAATATAGAAAAGAATCGAATAGATTAATGATGGAATATGAAGAAAAATATGGTCCTATTCTAATCAGTAGTGATAGTCTAAATACTAGTCCATTCTTATGGCAAACATTAATCTTTCCTTGGAATATGGAGGGATTAAGTAATGTTTAAATATGCTAAGAGATTACAATATCCTATTAATATTAAGAAAAAGGATATTAATATGGCTAAACAATTAATTACTCAGTATGGAGGTAGTAATGGAGAACTTGCTGCCGCCCTTAGGTATCTTAATCAAAGATATACTATGCCTGATCAAAAAGGACAAGCATTGTTAACAGATATAGGTACTGAGGAGTTAGCACATGTCGAAATGATCTCTACAATGGTATATCAATTATTAAAAGATGCCACTGTAGAAGAGATGAAAGCAGCAGGACTTGCTCCTCATTATGCAGAACATAAAAATGCTCTATATCCTACGGATGCTAATGGAGTCCCATTTACTGTTGCCTATTTTGCAACTACAGGAGACCCACTTGCAGACATTATGGAAGATATGGCAGCAGAACAAAAAGCAAGAGCAGTATATGAAAACCTAATAGATCTTACAAATGACCCTGATGTTATTGGACCACTATTATGGTTAAGACAAAGGGAAATAGTTCATTATAATGCTTTTGAAGATTTATTTAATTACTATGATAAAATGTTAAATAAAAAAAGATAATATTATTTAATAGACTTCTTGCGAAACTAAGTATCTAAGCAAAGATTATAAAAACTGCATATTAT
>CAMMMH010000057.1 GCA_946497955.1 uncultured Mycoplasmatota bacterium
CCTTGTAAAATAAAGGAAAGGGGTATTGGAAAGTATATAACCTTTCACAATACCTCTATTTTAAAGAAGTGTTTAAATGTAGTGTCTGATAAAAGACTAATGAATTTCTTCTCACTCTTTTCATTCTTTTCTTTATTTTCTTTTTGTTTCATAATATTTTTACCTCCAACAATAATGATTCATCTGCAGATGCCTACACTCTAACATATGGAGGAAATCATTGCAAAAAGGTAATTTTGTAAATTCAATAAAAAAAGAGGCTGAATTTATTAAATTCGCCTAAGGAAAATGCAAAATTGGCCCCTAAAATAGAGGTCAATTTACAAAATTCATACTTTTTTAAGAAATTTTATTATTTAAGATATCTTCAAAGATAATATTAAGTCCTTCTTTTATATTTATCATAATATTATTTATCTTCTTTTCTTTAATTAGATATTCTTTATAAAGAGGAATAGATTCTAAATTAACTAATTCTTTATCTAGCTCTTGTTTTATTTTATTATCAAGATAAGCACTTTTAACATAAGATTTTTGTAAGGCTTTAACTTTATTTATCTTTTCCATTATCTCTTTATTAAATTTAATCTTCTCTTTTAGTTCAAGATATTCTTTATAATCATTACTATCTTTAATTATTTTTACTAACTCTAAAGCTCTTGCTTCTATCTCTTCATTACTTACTAACTTTTCCATCTAAACTCCATGTCTTCGCTTCTGTTATCTCTACATTAACAATACTACCAATCTCTACATCATCACCTATAAAATTAACTAATTTATTAGTATCACTATAACCAAAGTATTCATTTTTTTTATCACTAATACCTTCTACTAAAACAGGTACTGTTTTACCTACAAGTTTCTCATTATTTTCTTTAAAATAAGTATTAACTATATCATTAAGCTTGTAAAGTCTTTGTTCTTTTTCTTCTTTAGTAGTATTATCAGGAAGTTTGGCAGCAGGAGTACCAACACGTGGTGAATAGATAAAAGTATAGGCATTATCATATTTACATTCCCGAACTAAATTTAATGTTTCTTCAAAGTCTTCCTCTGTTTCGCCAGGAAAACCTACAATTATGTCAGTAGAGATTGTACAGTTAGGAATCATTTCTTTCATCTTATGAAATAATGTTAAATATTTCTCTTTAGTATAACGTCTTCCCATTAGTTTTAGAATTCTATCACTACCTGATTGTACTGGTAAATGAATACTTGGCATAATATTATGATACTTGGCAATTACTTCTATCATTTCATCAGTAAAGTCCCAAGGATGGCTAGTCATAAATCTAATTCTAGGTATATTAGTCTTTGCAACATCTTCTAGAACCTCGGCAAGAGAATAATTATCATATAAATCTTTACCATAAGCATTAACATTTTGACCTAATAGAGTTACTTCTTTATAACCATCTTTAATAAGATTATCTATTTCTTTTAAGATATCTTCTTTTTCTCTACTTCTTTGTCTTCCTCTAGTATAAGGAACAATACAATAAGTACAGAACTTATCACAGCCATAAATAATATTAACATAAGCCTTATATTTACTAGTTCTATCTACTGGTAAATCTTCTATTAAGTCTCCTTCTCTTGAATAAACTTCTATTTGTTGTTTCTCTTCACTTTTCTCTAATATTTCAGGTAACTGATAGAAGTTATGAGTACCAATAACAAAGTTTACAAAAGGATATTTTTTCATAATAGTATTAACAACTATCTCTTCTTGAGCCATACATCCACATAAACCTATCATTAAATCTCTTTTAGACTCTTTTATATGTTTAGCTTTCCCAAGTAATCCAAAAGCTTTATTATGGGCATTTTCTCTTATAGAACAGGTATTTAATAAGACTAAGTCAGCATCTTCTATTTTGTCAGTAAAATCAAAACCTAATAGTTCTAATATACCTTTAATATTCTCACTATCATGTTCATTCATTTGACATCCATAAGTCTTTAAGAAACATTTTTTACCTTTATATTTATTAAGATATTTAGAATCTAAGTTATATTCTTTCTTTTCATAATCTATTTTTGTACTACTACGAGCGACTTTAAAATCTGGTAAATGCATATTATCACTTCCTTACAAATTTAATTTTAAAACTTTTTCTACTTCTTGCATAGTATTATCTAAACTACTATTATTATAGATAATACTAGTTATTGGTCTTTTACTTATATTTTCTTCGGAAAAATCAACTGAATCTGCTAAAAATCTTCTACATAACTCTTGATATTTAGGAGCCTTTTCTCTTTTTTCTCTATCTAATGCTCTTTGTAATCTAATTCCATCATCTACTTTTATTAGAATAGAAATGATATTTTCTATTCCATAGAATTTGACAAATTGGTCTAGTCCTTCTAAAGTATTATCACCTATATAGTTATAATTTTCTAAATCAATACTAGAACTAGTTGTAAAATAATACCATGGTCCATAAATAGTATTATATTTTCTTTTCTCTATTATTTTACCTTGTTCTTCTAATTCTAACATTTCTTTTTCTGTTTTAAAATAATACTCTCTTCCTTCTACTTCTCCCGTTCTTTTAGGTCTTGTTGTGGACATTATCATTTCTTTAAGTGCAAATTTATTATCTTTAATTAATCTGCTTTTGATAATATTTTTCCCAGAGGAAGATGGTCCCATAAATAAAACTATTTTACCCATAATCTTTCACTTCTTTCTAAACAGTTATATTTTAGCATATAAACATAGAAAAAAGAAGAATTTATTTTCTTCTTTACACAGTAACTTCCATTAAGACATTTTTTACTATATTATCCATGAAAGTTAATTTATTATTCATAAGTTCATTTTTAATAATATCAAAGTTCTTCTTAACTAAATCTACTATTTCTTTTACTTTAGGTAGTAACTTAGCTTTCTTAGATAATTCATTTACAATAGTCTCTAAATTAGTTAATTTAGTATATTTACCAAACTCATCACTTTTAATAAAAGTATTATATAGATTGTTAAATGATACTAAATCAATGTTATTAAATCTTTTATCTTCTAATAGTTTTAGAGTTGTACATAAATTACCTGTAGATATTGCAATATCAAGAATAGTCCTTCCTTCATTATTTCTAATATTAGGATTAATCTCTTTATTCCTTTTTAACTTTTTAATGATTTTTGCAGTATGAAGATAATTTTTAGTAGCAAGTAAATGAGATAAGGTATTACCATCTTTATTTTGATGATTAATATCACTATCTATATCATTAATATATTTTTCTACTAAATCATATTTCTTACTTTTTAAAAGTCTCATTAAAACAGTATTTCCACCCTCGTCTATAGTACTTAAACTAACTATTTTCTTTTTTAGTAGTTTATCTACTAAATCTAGATGTCCTTCTTTAATAAGCTCAAATATCAAGGACGGGTCTTCTTCACAAGCATTAATTGCCTGTGTCTCATCGTAAAACATTTAAAACACCTCTTCTTTTTACGTGCGGTCTTTATTATACCATACACGCCTATGTTTTGTCAATTTTACTTCTACTATCAGTATGGCCAATCCCTTGATATTTATACATTAATTTACTAATTTTTAGGTCTTATTACTTCTAATCCTCCCATATAAGGTCTTAAGACAAGAGGAACAGTAACACTTCCATCTTCATTATAATTATTTTCTATTACAGCGATTAGTCCACGAGGTGATGCTACTACGGTATTGTTTAGAGTATGAACAAAGTATGTTCCATTTTCTCCTTTAGTTCTAATGCCTAATCTTCTTGCTTGAGCATCTCCTAGAGTTGAACAACTTCCTACTTCAAAGTATTTTTGTTGTCTAGGACTCCATGCTTCTACATCACATGATTTTACTTTTAAATCGGCTAAATCACCACTACAACACTCTAACTGTCTAACAGGTACATTCATATTTCTAAATACTTCAACAGTATATCTCCACATTTTTTCATACCAGTCCATAGATTCTTCAGGTTTACAGATAACTATCATCTCTTCTTTTTCAAATTGATGAACACGGTAAAGTCCTCTTTCCTCTAGTCCATGAGAACCTCCTTCTTTTCTAAAACATGGTGAATATGAAGTAAGTGTTAAAGGTAGGTCTTCTTCTTTAATAATTTGTCCTTTATATCTACCTATCATAGAATGTTCACTAGTACCAATTAGATATAAATCTTCTCCTTCTATTTTATACATCATCGCTTCCATCTCAGGAAAAGACATAACTCCTGTTACAACATCACTATGAATCATAAAAGGTGGAACACAGTAAGTAAAACCTTTATCTATCATATAGTCTCTTGCATAGGCAATCATCGCTTCATGAAGTCTTGCAACATCTCCTGTTAAAAAGTAAAAACCTTCACCAGATGTTCTTCCTGCTGCTTCTTTATCCATACCATTAAGTCTCATAATAATATCAGCATGATATGGTATTTCAAACTCTGGTTTATAAGCATCCCCAAAACGTTCTACTTCTACATTTTCACTATCATCTTTACCTATTGGCACAGAAGGGTCCATAATATTAGGAATTACCATCATCTTACTTCTTAACTCATCACTAAGCTTCTTCTCATCTTCTTCAATAGTAACTAACTTTTCATTAATCTTCTTAACTTCTTCTTTCTTCTTACCCGCTTCCTCTACCTTTTTTTCTCTCATAAGTAAACCAATAGAACTACTCTCATCATTACGAGTCTTTCTTAATTCATCACCTTCTTGTTTTAAAGCTCTTATCTTCTCATCTAGTTCTACTACTTCATCTACTAAAGGTAATTTCTCATCTTGAAACTTCTTTTTAATATTTTCTTTAACAATTTCCTTATTTTCTCTTACAAATTTAATATCTAACATATTTTCCTCCCTTTCTAGTCGAAAACAAAAAAAGAATGGCTTTAAGGAGTCTATACAATGAGTATAGACGGTGCCATCCTTATTATACTTAATTTAGATAACGGTAATGCCCGGATATAAAATCATCTAAAGAGGAGATAGTTAAGGTTTTATTACTGTTCTCACCAACCACAGTATCTCTTAAATAAAATTACTTAACATTGTCTCTTGTCATCGACTTGATTTTATTATAAGGCTTACTTTTATTTTTTACAAGTATTTTTACTTAGTTTCTATGATTAATTTAATAGCAGTCCTCTCTTCTCCATCGATTGCAATATCAGTAAAAGCAGGAATACAAACGATATTTTTACCAGCTGGTGCTAGGAATCCTCTTGCAATTGCTACAGCTTTAATCGCTTGATTTAGGGCTCCTGCTCCTACTGCTTGTATTTCTACACTGCCATTTGCTCTAAAGACATTGGCTAGTGCCCCTGCTACTGAATTAGGGTTTGATTTTGATGAAACTTTTAGTGTTTCCATAATTTTATCATCCTTTCTTTTCTAAATTATTGTATGTAGTAATTCAGTAAGAAAGAACAAAAAAAGAGTAAAAATTACTCTTAAAATAAACTTTCTATTTCATCATCTTGTTTAGGTGCAGCAGGTGTAGTATCTACTTTAGGTATTGTTTCTGTAACAGTAGGTGTTACTGTTTCTTGTTTTGGCACTTCTACCTTAGGAGTTTCTACTGTTGGTGTTTCAACCTGTGGAGTTGTAACTGTTATAGGTTCAACCGTCTCTACTTTTGGTTGTTCGTTAACAGTTGGAATAGTTGGTACTACAGGAGTTGGTTCTGCATTATTAATAGATGTTTGCTTATTAATTGTAGGAATAGCTCCTGTGTTTTCTAATGGGTCCGCTCCACCATAAATTGGACGATGCTCTTCTCCTACATCTATTTTAGGAATTACAGGACTAGCACCACCATAAATAGGTTTAGGTTCTTCTCTTGTAGGTTCCTCATTAACGATAGTAATTGGTTCAGATGCTGCTACTTCTGCATTAGGAGTAACAGTATTATTAGGTACACTTACTGTTGGAGTTGGTGTTTCTATAGGTGTTGGTGTTATAGTAGGAACAACTTCCTGGCTTGGTTTTGGCATATCTACTACTGGTGTAGTAGGTGCTACTTCCTCATTTGTTGCATTAATAACAGGTGCTGATGTTTCGGTAACAGTCGGATTAACTGCATTATTAGGAACTTGGGCTTCTACTTTTGGCTCAACACTTTGCACAGGTGGTACAGAATTCATAGGAGAAACTCCTGTATTGTTTTCTACTATAGGTGTAGAATTAACTACTGGTTCTGTCGTTACAACGGCAGGAGTTGGTTCTACATTTTGGGCAGTTTCAGGTTGTACGACACTTTGTGGTACATCAGCAACTGCTACAGTAGCGTTATTATCAACAGTAGGTGTAGTATTAACTGCTTCTTCAGGTTTCTTTTCTTCCTTTTTCTCTTTCTTTCCTTTTTTACTTCCAGTTGCAATAAATATAATTAATGCAATTAAAAGTAATAAAACACCACCAGTTATTAGTAATCCTGGAATTGATGTAAAAAAGCTTAAATCAAAATTTGCTAATATCATAATGACTTCCATCTCCCTTATCTTATATATTAAATCATAACAAAAAAAAGGTTAAAAAGCAAACCTTTTTTACAATCTTAGACAATTGATGTAAAGTTTTTAAAGTAACCTTCCTTTGGTAGTAAGGTAAAACTTAACTTTTCTTTAGTTGTAGGATGAGTAAATTCTAATTTGTAAGCGAATAATGCTAGAGGATATTTTCCTTTACTTCCATACTTTTCATCACCTAATAAAGGATGATTATGATAGGAAAATTGGACTCTTATTTGATGATGTCTTCCTGTCTCGGGTTTTAAACACTTGCAAAATATAAAAACTGCGGAAACCATTGAAAAATG
>CAMMMH010000058.1 GCA_946497955.1 uncultured Mycoplasmatota bacterium
AGGGCTCCAGCCCTTTTTTTATAATGGTTTGCAAAACCTTGCTGAAAAACTAAAGTTTATTGTATCACAACAAGCTCTCTTAGTAAATACTTTTTGACTTCAAATTATTACGTGGTATAATAGGTTCTATCAGAAATGGGGGATTATTTATGTTAGAACTTATTAAAGAAAGAAAAGTATTAAAAGATAATAGTACATTCTTTAAACTATTAAGGGTATCATTTGAAAGAGATTTAAATGAAAAAGAACAAGGCAAATTTTTAGAATCTTCTTATAGAAATATAGGTTATTTAGAAGAAGAGTTTAATACTTATAGAAATAGTGTTGTAGGTAATTTAATTATTTATAATACTCTTATTAACAATGGTATTACTTTAATTAATGGTCTAAGAAATGGACTTAATATAACTAAAGATAATTTTATTAAAGAAAATATTAATCAGTTTAGTGCCCATTATCAAACAGTTAAAGAATATGAAGAAGCTTTTTTAGCATATAGAATAAACAGTACTGATGAAAGTTATGATAATGCAATGGAAAAGTATGAAGAAGCGATAGATTATAGTGAATGTTATGCTGAAAAAAAGACTTTAACAAAAAACTAATGAATAACATCTCTTAATTATTTCCTGTTATATAAACAGACAAATCTAGTATTAATTAAAATACTAGATTTTAAAGTATATACATTAACTCTTCGATAAAGAGTCATTTTTATAATAAAATTTAATATCATTAATATTACTAAATAATTTAGGTAGGAATGTTTTTAATAAAGGACCTAACATTTCAGCATATACTTTTTCTTCAAAAGATATATCAACATTTAATGGTAAACTTTTAGTATTTATGTGTTCAAGTATAGAAAAAATATTTATAACTAACACTGCTCTAAAGAAAGTTACATTATCCAATGTGAACTTTTGGCATGGCATATCATCTCTTAGTCCAAAACTTCTTTCATAAATGGATGAATTTCCAAAATAATTTATTAACAATCTAATTATCTCATCATTACAAGTCAAATTATCTTTATCCAAAAATTGTGATAATTTTATACCATAAACAGTCACTTTATCCTTAGCAGCATACAATTCTTCTATAGCATTTTTTTCAGTTTCAATAAAAAATTCCTCTAAATTTTGGTTATTATTCTTCAAAAATTCCCAATCTTCAAAAATATCAGAATACTCTAATTTTAATTTACTAATTGGATCATCTGCATTTATTTTATTATTAATATTATTTACTCTTGCTAATAAGTCATTTTAATCATCATCTGAAAGAAGTTCTTTGTTCTTTTTTACTCTTTCAATATCAAATTCAAAATATTTATCTACATCATCTGATAATTTCCAATTAACTAATTTCACTGTATAAGGAGAATTATTATCAATTCTATTAGTTATCCCCTTATTAGAATTAAAAATTGCTTCTCCTTCATATTTAATACCATTACTAGTTAATATGTACTTTAAGCTTACAACAATATGACCCGCTGGAACAGATTTTGATTCTCTTTTAATGACTGATACAAACTCATCAGTACTTAATAATTCTAGTTTAGTATTTTCATCAATTTTTAAAATATTACCGTTTTTTAAATATAATCTCATTTTTTCACTCCTCGTATTTATATTATCATAAACTAAATATATAATAAATATTTCTAATTAATATTCTCAAGGATTTACGTAAATTAATTATTAATAGTCAAAGCCTTTTAAAATTCGCTCCCCCTATTAAGTTTTGCAAGTTCTATTAGATAACTATTTTCTATACTATCTCTTGTTTCAAAAATATAAGTATAACTAGTTAATTCATTTTTGCAAGGCTCTATTAATTTATTGATATCATCCATCTCATAGTCATTATATTCTTCATATAAATCTACTACTAAGTTTTTATTATTTACTAAATCGGTATAACTACCAAAATAAGATGAGGTATTAGGATAAGCGAAAGCTTTCTTTAAGGTTATAGAATAGATTAATTTGTCACCATCAACAATTCTTTTTCCTTCTACATAATAATTTTCTATAGATAAAGGAGTATAAGCACTATGGGCATGATAATCATTATCTGCTTTATACATATTAGTAGTACTATCATAGATTAGATAATCTCCATCATCTAGAAAACATGTAGAATTAACAGGATTAAAGGTTGTATTAGGACCAAAATATTTCTTTAAGACTCTTTTTACTTTATCTAGGCTAACCCCAGTATCAAAATCTAAATTAAGGTCATTTTTCACATCAATAGGTAAGCTATCTATAAAGTTAATCTTTTCTTTATCTGTTAAAGTACTTAAATCTTTAGTACCATCAAAAGTAATTATATAACTGTCATAAATATTAACTAATTCTAATAAAGAAGTGACTTCTTTATTAGAAAGACTACTACTATCTTCATTGAATGTTTCCCTACTTTCTCCTTTTAGATTAATATTAACTATAAATATGATGGATGCTACTATTATGAGGGTTATTAAAGCAATAAATAACATCCCTACTCTTCTTGCATTTTCCATAAGCTTAGCTTCCTTTCTTACTTAGAGTATAAGGGAAGATGGAAAATTATTCTATAAAAAAAGAAAAAAGACATGTAAATTTACACGTCTTATGGATTTAATCTATTAGGGCCTCTAAATATCATCATTGACTCTTTAACACTAGGTAATCCTAATACTAACATAGTAAGTCTATCTACTCCTAGTCCAAAGCCACCATGAGGAGGGCATCCATATTTGAAGAATTCTAGATAGAACTCTACATCTTTATCAAGACCTTTTTCTTTGGCTTGTTTAACTAAAACATCATATCTATGCTCACGTTCTGCTCCTGTAGTTATTTCAACTCCACGATAAATTAAATCATAACCTTCAGGAATGCCATCTTTACGCATATGATAGAAAGCACGTTTTTCTTTAGGATAATCTGTAACAAAGATAAACTCTGAGTTAAACTCATCCATTGCATAACGATAAGATAAACGCTCTGCTTCAGTAGTTAAATCATTTTTCTCAGATTCATCTACTTTATAGTCATATCTTTTTTCAAGTTCATCATATAAATCTGCTAATTTTACTCTTGGAAACTTCTCTTTAGGAACAACTATTTCTTTTCCATAAAGATTTTTAACTAATTCTCCATACTTTTCATTTAACTTCTCTAATGTATAAGTTAATAATTCTTCTTCAAAGTCCATAACATCACGATAAGAGTCAATATAGGCAAACTCTACGTCGAAACCGGTAAACTCTGTTGTGTGTCTTGAAGTATTAGAGTTTTCAGCACGAAAAACAGGAGCAACTTCAAAGACTCTATCATAACCACTAGCGATAGCCATTTGTTTATAAAATTGAGGTGACTGGGCAAGATATGCTTTTCTATCAAAGTATTTTACTTCAAAGACATCTGCCCCACTTTCACTGGCTGCCCCTATTAGTTTAGGGGTATGGATTTCTGTAAAGTCATGAGAATACATAAACTCACGCATATATTTAACCATATCACTTTGAATCTTAAAGATATTAAAGTTATATTCATTTCTTAAGTCTAACCAACGATAATCTAGTCTTTGGTCAAGTAATTGAGCATCTTTATCATGAATGTTAATAGGAAGTTCAGCATCACTTTTACTTGTAACTTCTATTTTCGTAGGAATAAACTCCATTCCTCTTAATCTAACATTTTCATTTTTCTTTAGAGTACCTGTTACTTTAATAGTAGATTCTACAGTTAAGTTATTAACTAACTCTACCATCTCAGCATTATTTTCATCACTCTTTTCAATAGTTACTTGTACTTTATCAGTAGAGTCTCTAAGTACTAAGAACTGTACCCATTTAATATTTCTAATATTTTCAACGAAACCACTGATTTCTATTTCTTTATCAAAATAATTTTCTAAATCTTTAAAAAATATCTTATTCATCACAGTCACATCCTTCTTCATGATTATGAAAATCTGCTTCTATAGGCAAGTTATCATCACTTATATGTTCATCAAAGTAATAGATAACATATTCCATCATAATCTTTACTTCTTCTTTAGTCTTATTATTCTTAATAGTAATTAAGCCTTCATTTAAGTCATCACTGTTAAGTAGTATTAAATATTTACTATTAAAGTAATCTGCTCTTTTAAACTGACTCTTTAAGCTTCTTCCTGTATACTCTGTTTCTACCACAAAACCTGACATTCTAAGTTCATTTGCAAGGTAGATAGCGTTTTTCTTTTCATCTTCATTAACATACATAATGAAAGCATCTATATCATCTCTAACGTTTTCTATATCTCTTTCTATTATCTCTTCAACTAATCTATCAAGGCCAACTGCATAACCTACACATGGTGTTTCTGGGCCTCCTAGCATACTAACTAAGTTATCATATCTTCCTCCACCACCTAGTGCAAGATTATTATTTAAAGTACATAATTCAAAAACAGTATGATTATAATAGTCAAGTCCTCTTACTATCTTAGAATCTATTTCATATTTAACTTCTAATAAGTCAAGATATTCACATACTTTATCAAAGTGTTCCTTACTTTCATCATTTAGATAATCTAATATTTTAGGAGCATCTTTAAAGTAGTCTTTATTACTATCTACTTTACAGTCTATAATCCTTAAAGGATTCTTATCAAACCTTTCCTTACAATCATCACATAAATCGTCTAAATGAGGTTTAAAGTACTCTTTTAAGGCTTCTCTATATTTATCACGAGACTCTTTATCTCCTATGCTATTAATATGTACTACAGTATCTGTTAGTCCTAACATTTTATTGATATTGTAAGCAAGAGAGATAACTTCAGCATCCATCATAGGGTCACTACTACCTAGAACCTCTACTCCATATTGACTAAGTTCTCTATATCTTCCCTTCTGTGGCCTTTCATAACGATACATTGTTCCATTATAATATACTTTAACAGGTAAGTTATGAGTACCATACATTTTATTTTCTATATAACTTCTAACTACTCCTGCCGTTCCTTCTGGTCTTAAGGTAATAGACCTATCTCCTCTATCTTTAAAGTCATATGTTTCTTTAGTAACTATATCAGTAGAATCTCCTATTCCTCTTTTGAATAATTCAGTAGATTCAAATATAGGAGTTCTAATATAATTATAGTTATATTTTTCCATTACAGAATCAATTACTTCTTCTACATATTTCCAAGTTCTTGCTCTCTTATCAGTTAAATCAACTGTTCCTTTTGGTTTACTAATCATATTAATCCCTTTCTTTCTAAGCTTTATTATACAGTAAAATTCTCCTTAAGGAAAGCATAACCTTGATTTTTCTTTAATTTTGTGGTATTTTATATATTACTTTTAGAAAGGGGCTATACTATGAATATAAGTTTTAGAGAAGCTTGTTTTATTAAGAAGCTCCCTAATATGGAAGGTTCATTTGGGTATCTTGCCACTCATAAGACACTTCCTAATGGGACAGTTATTAAAGTAATAAATAATTTAACAAAAGAAAAAGAATCTACTATAAGAGAATTAATTGGTGAGAAGAAAATTCAAGGTAGTGGATATCCTATTGATGAATATAAAGTTGATAATAAATTACAAGGTTTTATCATGCCTTACTATCCTCATTCTCATACTTTTGATTATATTGTTAATAGAGATATGTTTACACATATGGAAAGATTAAAAGCTTCAATTGATTGTACTAGACAGTTAAAAGAGTTACATAATAAAGGTTTCTTTTTAAATGATATCGCTTTATCTAATAGTCTTATTGATAAAGATGGAGGTCACTTAATAGACTTTGATTCTGCTACTAAAAGAAGTCCTAAGAAAACAGAAAGTCATTATGAATTAACCTTAAATAGTAAAATGCTAAGGCCAAATTATAATACTGATAAATTAAAACAAGCTTTAACAAATCTCTCAATTATTTATGGAATTAATTTTGAAGAAGTAATAAAAGAAAGAACTACTGATGTTAATAGTTTATTTAGTCTATTTAAAGATAACAAAGAGATATTTAATCTTTTAGATAGTTACCTTAGTTGTGATAGTTCTAAGCCTTATTTCGATGTATTAATAGATACTTTAGAAGATGAAGAAAAAGTTATGTTTGAAAGTGATAAGATATATAGAAAAACTAATAGTCTAGTTTAAGACAAAATAAAAGAAGTCACCTAAACTCTTCTTTTTTTGTTTATTTGGGCGACTATAAAACAAAATAAGATGGTAAAGAGAGTCAGATGACTTAGGAAATTTCTTTCCTAATACAAATATATAATAAAACTTCAAAAGTTACAAGTACGAGTTTTCGTAAATGCCTTCAAACCCTTTAATATCAACGAAAATTTATTATTATTTTTTTATTATAAAAGGAATAAATCCTGATAAAACTAATAATCCTATAGAACAAATAAAACAAAATAAATTTTGTTTTTACCTTGTCGTTGCCTTCAAGGATTCCTACTTTATAAATAAGGTAACCCTTATTCTCCATAGGCTTAAATTACGATGGTCGCCACCGTACTAGAATATTATTTAATTGTTATTAATCTTTATTTATCTAAAACATTATCTATACTAAACTAACTAAATTATAGTGTAACTTTAACCCTTCTAATAATATGTTTAAACTAGCATTTATATCTCTATCATTATGTATTCCACATTCTAGACATTCATATTCTCTTATACTTAAATCTTTTAACTTACTATTCTTATATCCACAATGATTACATATCTGACTACTTGGATAATAGGTATTTATCTTATAATAAATCTTACCTTT
>CAMMMH010000059.1 GCA_946497955.1 uncultured Mycoplasmatota bacterium
GTTTTACCATGATCTACGTGTCCAATTGTACCAATGTTAACATGTGGTTTTGAACGATCAAATTTTTGTTTTGCCATATTTTTTTCCTCCTCTTTTAATTTCACTATATATTTTATCTAACAATTAGCAAATTTGCAACTGTTTAGAACTAAATTTATGAGTTTCTTTTAATTTCCACTCTTTTTAATGATTTCTTCAGCAATATTTTTAGGAACTTCTTCATAATGATCAAATGTCATAACAAAGTTTCCTCTACCTTGAGTATTACTACGTAAGTTAGTAGCATATCCAAACATCTCAGAAAGTGGAACCATTGCTGATAATTTAACCACATTTCCAAGAGACTCTTGTCCAAGTGGACGTCCACGACGACTAGTTAAGTCTCCCATAACGTTACCGAAGTACTCATCAGGCGTCGTAACATCAACTTTCATGATTGGTTCAAGAAGTACTGCTTGACACTTATTCTTAGCTTCTTTTAAAGCCATAGATGCCGCAATCTTAAATGCCATTTCACTAGAGTCAACATCATGATATGAACCATCAAATAATGTTGCTTTAACATCAATCATAGGATATCCTGCTAAAATACCAGTTTGCATTGCTTCTTGTAATCCCTTATCAACAACAGGAATATATTCACGAGGAACAACACCACCTACGATTTGATCAACAAATTCATATCCTTTATCAGGATTTGGTTCAAACTTAATCCAAACGTGACCATATTGTCCACGACCACCAGATTGTTTAATGTATTTACCTTCACAATCAGCTGCTTGTTTAATAGTCTCACGATAAGCAACTTGTGGAGCACCAACGTTCGCTTCAACATGGAACTCACGTTTCATACGATCAACTAAGACATCAAGGTGTAACTCACCCATACCAGCGATAACAGTTTGACCAGTTTCATGATCAGTATGTACTCTAAATGTTGGATCTTCTTCAGCAAGTTTTTGTAATGCAAGTGCCATCTTATCTTGGTCAGCTTTACTCTTAGGTTCAACAGCAAGTTGAATAACTGGCTCAGGAACAATAAGTTTCTCTAAGATAATAGGTTTCTTCTCATCACATAATGTATCTCCTGTAGTAGTATTCTTAAGACCAACAGCAGCAGCTATATCACCAGTATATACATCACTAATCTCTTTACGAGTATTAGCATGCATCTGTAAGATACGACCAATTCTTTCCTTAGCATCTTTAGTAGAGTTAAGTACATAACTACCACTAGCTAAATGACCTGAATAAACTCTAAAGAATGTTAAACGCCCAACGAACGGATCAGTCATTACTTTAAATGCTAAAGCACTAAATGGTTCACTATCACTTGGATGACGAACTTCTTCTTCTCCCTTTAAGTTATGTCCTTTAATAGATGGAATATCTAAAGGACTTGGTAAGTAATCAATAACAGCATCAAGTAATGGTTTAATACCCATATTACCTAAAGCAGTACCACACATAACTGGGAAGAACTTAGCTGCAAGACATCCTTTACGAATAGCACGTTTAATCATTTCTACTGTTACTTCTCCACCTTCAAGATATGTTTCCATCATCTCATCATCGAATTCAGCAACAGCATCAAGTAAATCAGCATGTTTCTCTTCTGCTAAATCTTTTAAGTCTGCAGGAATTTCTATTTCTTTAGACTCTTCAGCCTCAGTACCATCAAAAAGATAAGCTTTCATAGTAACTAAATCAATAACACCATGGAACTCAGCTTCAGCACCAATAGGCCATTGTATAGGTTTAGCATTAACTCCTAAACGCTCTTTAATAGTTTTTAAACTATATTCAAAGTTAGCTCCCATCTTATCCATTTTATTTGCAAAAATCATTCTAGGAACTTTAAATTCATCAGCTTGTCTCCAAACTGTTTCCATTTGTGGTTCAACACCAGCTTGAGCATCAAGCAAAGCTACAGAACCATCTAAAACTCTTAAACTACGACTAACTTCGATAGTAAAGTCTACGTGTCCTGGAGTATCGATAATATTATAACGATATCCTTTCCAATATGCAGTAGTAGCTGCACTTGTTATGGTAATACCACGCTCTTTTTCTTGCTCCATCCAATCCATTTGACTAGCACCTTCATGAGTCTCACCAATCTTATGGATTTTACCAGTAAGATATAGAATACGTTCAGTACAAGTAGTCTTACCAGCATCGATATGAGCCATAATTCCAAAGTTTCTTGTTTTTTCTAATGACGTATCTCTTGCCATAATTTCTCCTTCCTACCAACGATAATGAGCATAAGCCTTATTAGCTTCAGCCATTCTGTGGGTATCTTCACGTTTTTTAACAGCAGCACCGCTTCCATTAGATGCATCTATTATTTCATTAGCTAAATTATCAGCCATTCCACGTCCTCCACGTTTTCTAGAAAATCCAACTAACCAACGTAAAGCTAAAGCTTCAGCTCTTGCTGGAGTAACTTCTTGAGGAACTTGATAATTAGCACCACCTACTCTTCTAGATTTAACTTCTAAAGCAGGCTTAATATTTTCCATCGCTTCATTAAAAGCATCTATTGCATCTTTACCAGTTTTCTCTTTAACAATATTAAAAGCATCATAAACGATAGTTTGAGCAACACCTTTTTTACCATCAAGCATAACTGTATTAATAAGTTTAGCAACAGTCTTAGACTTATATATAGGATCTGGTAAAATATCTCTTTTAACAGCACGTCTTTTACGCATAATTTATCCTCCTTCCAATTCTAAATATTATTTCTTAGGCTTTTTTAGCACAGCTTATTTCTTAGGCTTTTTAGCCCCGTATTTACTACGACCTTGTTTTCTATCTTTAACTCCTGCTGTATCTAGTGCGCCACGAATAATATGATAACGAACTCCGATTAAGTCCTTAACACGTCCACCACGAACTAATACAACACTATGCTCTTGTAAATTATGTCCAATACCAGGAATATAAGTATCTACTTCCTTACCATTACTTAATCTAACACGAGCATACTTACGTAAAGCTGAGTTTGGTTTCTTAGGTGTCTTAGTACCAACACGAGTACAAACTCCACGTTTTTGAGGAGATGGATTAT
The DNA here is from genome assembly GCA_946497955.1 of uncultured Mycoplasmatota bacterium. Classification (GTDB taxonomy): domain Bacteria; phylum Bacillota_I; class Bacilli_A; order RF39; family UBA660; genus Onthousia. The sequence continues at coordinate 3,077 of CAMMMH010000059.1, forward strand.
TTGTTTGTTTTCTTCTAATTGTATTAACTCCTACTAAAAGTACTGGAGCCTTACTCTTACGAGTCTTACTTCCTCTACCTTTACGAACTAATTGATTTACTGTAGGCATTGTAATCATTAACTCCTTTCTTTACACATATCCAGGTGTATCATTTTCACTTTTAAATAAAATTTTGCCCATGGCAAAACTAAATTTAAATCAGCATACATAATATAACACTATGCTTAAGATATTGTCAATACATTTTTACTTTTTATTTCTTAAAAATCCCCTAATTATAAAAATACTTTCTATAATAGCAAAAAAGAATAACATAAATCTAAGAAAAGTCATAACAAATGAATAAAGTTCAAAATCTCTATTATTAACCAAAAAACTACATAATATAATTATAACAGTAAAAACATATGTAATTTTCTTATATTTATCATTATACGCAAAAATATTATCATTTATAAGATAAAGTGTTCCTAATAACAAAAATATATTAACAATAAATTCGGTATTAGAACTAATAGAAGGACCAAAAACAAATAACACATACCATATAATCGCTATATTTATGAGTAAAATTCCCCTAGATTTTTCATATATATTCATAAGTATTACCTTCTTATATTATTGTGTAATAGGAAAACTAATCTTCCCCATATGTTTATAATTCTTAACCTTACAATGTTTTAACTCTCTAGAATTATCAAAGCTAAAGAAATCTTTAACACTCTCATCTAACCATAAATAAGGTTTCTCATCGCTTTCTATAATATCAATAATTTTCTTATCTAACTTACAATTTTTAATATATTCGGTTTCTTCAATATCTTCCACTTCTTCTAACTTATCAAGAAACAAATTTAAAGACTTCTCATAATTTTTAAAATCATTTAAACTATTTTTATATTGACTTAAAAGTTCCCTATATCTTTTATATCTATCTATCTGCTCTTCTATACCATCTACTTGATTAACATAAATATGAGCATCTTTAATAGAATAGTTAATCTTACCAGCTTCTAAATCAGTAACCTGAGCAATCATTTTTAAAAGTGTTGCATACTGAGTAACATTAAAAGGTAAACCTAAAGCCGTATCGCAACTTCTTTGATGAACAGACAAATTTAATGTATCACCTGTTACATCCCATTCCGTTGACCAAACACAGGGAGGTAAAACCGCTGTCCTCAAAAACTCATTTTGCAACAAACTATAAACCATTCTTCTATCAGTTCTATCATTCTTCAAAGTATTAATTAAATTTTGAGGAAATTTATATTTATCAGTAATAGCTCCATAAGCAGTACCAATAGTATAAGCATATTCCTTGCCATAAAACTTAGCCACTTTAATATTTTTCCCCTCAATTAAACTCTTAGCAGTTATCACATTACCTTTTTCATCATATTTAGGCCTCAACTTACCATTAGGATTATCAACAGAAACACTTAAAGGGTCTAAAACAACAACTTCCTTACCTTTATCAAAATTATCTGTACTAGGTTCATAAATATGGTAAATTCCATCTTCATCAATCATCCATTCATCCCATATATGAACACCACGTTTATGAAGTTCTCTAACATCATTAGATTGCATTTGCCAAATCCAAAGCATTTCAATAATAGCATTTTTATAAAATGTTTGTTTTGTTTGTAATATAGGAAACTCTTCCCTTAAATCAAATTCTAAATTATAACTAGGAAGCTTAATAGTATTAACACCAGTTCTATTCTCTACCTCAACCCCTTTTGATAATATTTCTTTTTCCAAACTAATATAATCGTCATCAAATTTAGTCATAATAATCCTCCCTAAATCTCCCCTATTACTCTTTAATTAAGTATATCACAAAATTTAAACTCTTCCATAAGTTTCTACATAAGGTTTCTTTAAACATTCTTTAAAGATTATTTTATTATAAATATTCATCTGCAATTTATAACACTTTCCATGAGAACTATGAGCAAGCCAAGAATTCCATTCAAGCACAGTCTTATCTAAATCGAGTAATCCCTTTTCATAAAGTACATTCCAACGTCTTACTTTTCTTTTAATCTTTTTAATACTTCTTTTTCTAAGTAATCTATAACTCTCATATATCCTAAATCCACAAAAATCAAGCCCCATCTTGATATTTAAGATAGAGGCTGGTGCCCTCAGTACCTTTACAAAGATATAACCTCGCAATGAAAGGCAAAAGATAACAAGCTAGTCCTTATACAACTTATTAATATCCAATTTGTAAAGAAGAGGCTTTAGTCTTTTTTAAGAACCAAATGTTCAAGGAGGTAACTAAAACCACTCTATCTCTACAGACATTATAATATAGATTTATTAATCTACAAAATAATGAGTTTTTAGATATCTCTTAACAAAAATCTAAATAGAAAATGTAGTTAAAAAATATCTTAACTACATTATACGAGGAGGTAACATGAATACAAAAATTTTAAATGATATATCATATGGCATGTATATAATAACAACTAAAGAAAATAATAAGAATGTAGGTTGTTTTATCAATACACTTATACAGATAACTTCAAACAATCCTATAATTGCCATAAGTTTAAACAAAGAAAATTATACAAATAAAGTGTTAAAAGAAAACAAAAAATGTGCAATATCTATTTTAACAGAAGAAACAAAACAAAAACAATTTCAACATTTGGATATTTTTCTTCAAAAGAAATAGACAAATTCAAAGATATAAAATGGGAGGAAATAGATAACTTACCTGTAGTATTAGAAAATATATGTGGCTATATAATAGGAGAAGTGATAAATGTAATAGATGTCAATACTCATGATATATTTTTAATTAAGATATGTAAAACTAAAAAAACAGCAGATAAAACGCCAATGACTTGTAGATATTATCATGAAGTATTAAAAGGAAAGGCTCCAAAAACTGCACCAACTTACAATGAAGATAGAAAGGAAAATATATGAAACAAGGAAACAAATATAAATGTAGTGTATGTGGTTATATTTATGATGATGATAAAGAAGAAATTAAATTTGAAAACTTACCAGATGATTGGAAATGTCCAATATGCGGTGTAGGTAAAGATAAATTTATTGAAATATAATCAAGCCCGGGGCTTATCTTTTGATAAGCCCCAGGCTATTTACTACTTCTTTTCCAAAAATCAAAAATTCAAAAAAAACGCCTTGGTGCAAAAAAGAGGGCACCAAGGCTAATCATCTCGAATAATTCGACAATAGACCTTGTCAAGACTAGTGTGTAAATTTCTATAATATTTTTTTGAATTGTCAAA
>CAMMMH010000060.1 GCA_946497955.1 uncultured Mycoplasmatota bacterium
TCAATATCATTTTCATCTAGTATGTCTAGTTTTCCATAAAACTTTTCACACTATCAAAATAGAAGACTATAAAGAGTTTTTTAATACTATTATAAAACCATATACTAATATGGATATTAGTGAGTTTAGATTATATGATACTGAATTTAATAGTGGTAATGAAAAACGTGATTATCGTTTAGATATATTACTTGAAAGTGATAAATGTGATTTAATTATATTAATAGAGATGAATCAGTTTCCTAGTAATGAGATAATGTATAGAAATAGATTATTTGTGTATACTGCCCTTGCTAGAAGTCTAAATAGTGGAGAAAAGATAAAGAAGAAAAAGGTTATTCAAATAAACTTTAATAAAGAAAAGCATCCTTATGTCAGTAAAGCCTCTTACTCTGTTATGGATATAAATACACATAAGGAGATAAAGGATTTTAAAATTCACGAAGTGTATCTTGATAATTACAAGGGAATAAGATATAATGGAGACAATAAAGAAGAAGCATATTTATCTTTATTTACTGCTACATCTTATGAAGAGTTAAGAGAAATAGCAGGAGACGATAAGGAGGCATTGAAGATTGTGGATGAATTAGAAAGACTAGGACTTAATGATAATTTTGGATTAGCTTACGATAATGAGATGATGCAGAAAAAAATGATTAATACCGCTCGTAATTGGGGCTATGATGATGGTAAGGAAGCTGGATTAAAAGAAGGTGCTAAGGCAGAAAAAGTCTCTATTGCTAAAAATCTTCTTAAGGATGGTATACCTATAGATGTAGTATCTAGAAATACTGGTTTAAGTGAAGAAGAACTTAATAAACTAAATAATTAAACAAAATATAATAACTAGTTATTAAATAAGGAAAGAAGCATATTGTGAATTGTTTCTTTCTTTTTGTTAATCTGTAAGTTTTTTGTACTTTTTAACTAGATAAAGCATAGACTAAATTAGAGGAGGGAAACGTATGGCATCTTTTAAAGAAATAGTAACAAAAGCAGTTATTGGTAAAGGTAAGAAACAATTTACTGATAACTTATCGTTACAAGTAACTAATAGTCCTAATACAATTCTTGGGTGTTGGGTAATTAATCATAACTTTAGTGGTACTTTTTCAAATGGAGTAGTAACTATTAATGGAAGTTATGATATTAATATTTGGTATTCTTATGACAATGATACTAAAACAGAAGTATTAAAAGATACTAAAAACTATATAGAAACTATAAATGTACAAGGAACAAGTGATACAGAAAATGAAGAAGTAATTATTAGAAGTTTAAGTGGTCCAAGTTGTAGTAAAGCAGAGATTAATGGTAGTGTTATTAACTGTACTATAGATAAAACCCTAGGTATAGAGTTAGTTGGCGATACTAAAGTACGTATCAATACTCTAGATGAAGTAGATGACTGGGAAGAGATTATGGATAGTGATAGTGAAATAGATGAGCGAATTGATGAAGAAGTAAATGAAGAATATTTAGATAATCCCACTGAATAGTTCTTAAAAGACTGTTAACAAAAAAAGGTTGACAGTCTTTATTTTTTTATGTATAATTATAACAGTAAAAAAGAAAGGAGCTGTAAGTATGGCAGTAAAATTAAGATTAATGAGAATGGGAGCTAAGAAAAGACCATTTTATCGTATAGTTGCAACAGACTCAAGAAGTAGAAGAGATGGAGAATATCTTGAATTAATTGGTACTTATAATCCAATAAATAGTGAAAAAGATGTTAAAATCAATGAAGAAGTTGCTCTTAAATGGTTAAATAATGGAGCAATACCATCTGATACTGTTAGAAATCTATTAAAAGAAGCAGGTATAATGAAAAAATTTGCTGAATCTAAAGATAAAAAGGAAACAAAATAATGAGTTTAGTAGAATTAACAGAGAAGATAGTTAAAAATATTGTAAAAGATGAAGATGCTGTTTCTGTTAAAGAATTTCCTAGTGAAAATGATAAGGAAATAATTATAGAAGTATTAGTATCAGATTCTGACATTGGTAGAGTTATCGGTAAAAATGGTAGAACTGCTAATGCTATAAGAACTTTAGTACAAGCTAGTAGTTCACTAAAAGATAATAAATATGTTAAAATTAATATTGATAAGTTTTAGGGGTTACTTAAAGTAATCCTTTTGTTATTGGGGGATATTATGGATTATAGTTATGAGGTAATTAGAAGTGAATTAATAGATATCTATGGTAATATTAAAACAGATAAGTATCTTAAAAAGAATTATTATAATTATAGAAAACTTTTATTAAGTTTAAGTGATATGAAAAAGCAAGATAATAATGGACCATTAAGATATTTTTCTAATGATGAGATTTTATCTTTAGTAAGTAATTATCTAGATAGTTATTTTAATTGTTATACTAAAGACTTTGCTAATACAACTATTTTAATGTATGATGTTGATACGTTATTAAAATATTCGAATGCAAGTGATGAAGATAAACTTAATGATGAGTTTAAATATATTAAAGAAGAAGCAGAGGACTTACTTATCGTCAAAGGAATAACAGATTTTGTCTTTAATGATATAAAAGTCGTAAACTATAAAAATATTTCAACTTCTTTAGGTATCATTCATGAATATACTCATAAGATTCATAATAATAATGATAATAATAAATATACAGAAGAGTGGTTTATCTTTAGTGAATACTTAGCTTATTATAATGAACTATTATTTAAAGAATATCTAGAGTCTTTAGGATATAAATCAGATGTTACAATCGCTATTAATAGCAATTTAATTACAACAAGAGGACAGATTAAACTCTTTAAACTAATGGATGATTTATATCATGGGAAAGATGTTAGTTTAAAAGATTTAAGAATAATAGATACAAGTATGGAATTAGATAATATTCCTTTATTTGATTATCCTCATCTAATTGCCTATCTTGCTAGTATTGCCAAATATGAAGAAACTAAAAACTTATCACTATTAGATAGAACTAAAGAATTAAATGAATTATTAAGAATGAGTATAAATAGTAAGGTTATAAAAGAAAATTATCTTGATATAAATGATAGTAATACAGTAAAACGACTAATAATGAATTTTAATAAATAATTTAAAGCTTATTGTCTAAAAGTAAAAAATATATTATACTTATTATAAGATTGGAGGTAGTACTAATATGAAAAAACGTGTATTAAGTGCTATTATTATGATATTAATATTTGTACCATTATTATTTATAGGAGGTATACCTTTTGCAATACTAATGACTATACTTTCTTTAGGAGCGATGTACGAATTAATAACAATAAGAGAGAAGAAAAAACATTTTCCAACTTTGATTAAAATAGCTTCATTTTTATTGATTATTTTTTCTAGTGTATTAATTTATAATCAAAATATATTTAGTTATACGATGAGTTATCAATTAATAAGTTTTATTGTTTTAATTTATCTTTTACCAATACTATTAAAAAATAAAAATATGGATTATGATATTAATGATGCATTATATTTAGTTGGTTCACTTCTATTTATTAATATTGCATTTAATCTAATTTTAGTAGTTAGAAATTATAGTTTAAATTATTTAATTTACTTATTACTTATAACTGTTATAACAGATACTTTTGCTCTTATAACAGGTATGTATATAGGTAAAAACAAGCTAGCTCCCACTATTAGCCCTCATAAGACAATAGAAGGATTTATTGGTGGAGTTTTAATGGGTACTTTTGTAGCAACTACATTTTATTATACTGTAATAGATCCAGGTATTTCTTTAGCAATATTAATACTTACAACATTATTCTTAGCAGTAGTAGGACAACTTGGTGATTTAGTATTTTCATCTATTAAGAGAACATTTAATGTTAAAGATTTTTCTAATCTTATTCCAGGACATGGAGGTATATTAGATCGTTTAGATAGTCTAATTTTTGTAATTTTAGCATTTATATTAGTAATGGGATTAATTTAGGAGGCAACATGGTTACATTAATATTATTCATAATATTACTAGGTTCAATTATTTTTATACATGAAGGAGGCCACTTCTTATTCGCTAAATTAACAGGAATATATGTTTATGAATTCGCTCTTGGTATGGGGCCTAAACTATTTAGTTTTAAAAAAGGTGAAACAGAATATTCCTTAAGAGCCATTCCTATAGGAGGCTTTTGTCAGTTAGCAGGAGAAGAAGGAGAAGAGGAAGACTTACCAAGAGAAAGGACATTACCTGGTAAGAAACCTTGGCAAAAGTTTTTAGTAATGTTCTTTGGAGCGGGATTTAACTTTATTTCTGCTATCTTAGTGTTATTTTTTATTTCTCTAGTTTGGGGAGCAACTTCAACTGAACCAATATTATCTAGTGTAGAAAAAGATACTCCTGCTTATGAAGCTGGACTTAGAAAAGGTGATGAAATATTAGAAATTAATGGTCATGATATTTGGACTATAGATGATATTTCTCTTTATATAACAATCGCTGATACTGATAAAGCTAATGAGTTTAAAGTAAAAAAAGAAAATGGAAGCATTGAAACATATAAAATAAAACCAGAAAAAACTAAAGTAGATGGGGATGAAAGATATATTTATGGTATAGGTATGCAAGGAGAAGAACAACATGGCTTATTAGCATCTTTAAAGTATACAGTAGTTAAAACAGGTTCTTTATTTAAACAGATGGGAGTGACACTACTTAATTTATTTACTGGAGGAATTCATTTAAATCAGTTAAGTGGACCAGTAGGAATATATGAAGTAGTAGGTTCGCAAGCAAGTGGAGGACTTGCTAGTTTACTTTATTTATTTTCATTCTTATCAATAAATGTAGGCTTTATTAATCTTTTACCACTACCAGCTTTTGATGGAGGACATATTTTATTTATAATAATTGAAAAGATTAAAGGAAGTCCTGTTAAACCTGAGACAGAAGCAAAGTTCCATGCTGTAGGATTATTCTTATTAATGTTATTAATGATATATGTAACATTCTATGACATATTGCGATTATTTTAAAAATGTGTTAACATGAGATTATCAAATATTAGAAAGAAGGTAGAAAAATGAGAAAAATAAATACTAGCACCCGTTTACAATATGTTACCTGGGGGGGGGCAGTTTAGTAAGTATCTAGTAAATACTTTCTTTCATTATGGCTTAAAAGAATAGAGGATAATTCTATTCTTTTTTGTGTGTAATAATGAAAGGAGTAAGTTATGAAAAAGATATTATTAGAAACAAGTTTTAGTAAAATATATATGATAATAATGGTAATAATAACTCTATTAATATTAGGAGGATACTTTTCTTATGCGATGTTTACTGTAACAAAAGAAAAAGAGAATGCTATAAGTATAGTAACAGGAAATTTAACATCTGAATTATTAATAGATGGGAAAGAAGGGAATACTTTAACAGTACCTGCCAATAGTAGACAAGACTTTATAGTAACTCTTAATAATCCTAATAATAGAATAGCAAGATTTAATTTCTATTATTTAGGAAGTTTACATGATGGAGTAGATATAGGATATATAGAAAAAGAAGGAATAAATACTCCACCATCTGGTACAGGAATAAACCTAGAGAAAGTGGATACAACAGGAAGTAGTAATACTTATATAGTAAGAGTATCAAATACTACAGAAAGTGAAATAAGTATAGAATTAGGAGTAAGTGTAGGCTTAGATTATAATGATTTAGAATTACCAGATGATGGACATTTATTAAGAAAGATAACATCAGAGGGAACAGTAAGTGAAGTAATAAAAGATGATATTATGAATAACTTAAATTATGAAGATGAAGAGCAGACCTTTGTAACAGTTTCTACAATACTCTAGGTAGTTTAGATGAAATAATTACAACTATCTAATCAA
>CAMMMH010000061.1 GCA_946497955.1 uncultured Mycoplasmatota bacterium
TTTATTCATATACACATACAATAATATATTGATTTTATTAAATTCTTAACTTCATTATTTATTATTTAAACTTCAATAAATGATTTAAATATTTATATATATCACATATTTCTTATAAAATAACATATTCTTAATTTTCTATTTCTGTTTTTAACAATTTAGATGATTTTCTTTTAAAAATATTTTTCTTACTTTTTTCTTTATAAATCAGTAAATTAAAAGAAAAAGAAATACTAAAATACATTTATATTGTATTAGTTAACTAAATAATTAATAATTAAAAATCAAAAATTCATTTCTTTTTCGTGTAACTCTGTTCAAATGTACTGTAATAGAGAAATAAAAGACGATATTTCTAAAAATGTTAACTAAGCTTTTGAAGAATCTTAAGTTGACAAATAATTAAAGTTTGATTATGCTAAGATGATTAAAGCTGATGACAAAGACGTAACAATAGTCTATGTTCCAGTAAAATCACTTAAATTATTCTAAAAAGAAGAAGATCTTACAACTAAATTGGAAGGTAAATTAAATACACCAGTTTTCATTGTAGGTACAAGATCAATCGTTCACAGATCTCCAAAATCTTATAGACCATACTGTAAGTGTTCAGCTGCTGTTAAATAAGCTATATTTGAAGATTTAGTTTCTCCAAGCTATATGGTCGGTAAAAGAATATTATATGCTGCTGGTGCTGAAAAATAAATTACATAATTCTATATTAGTGACAAGAGTAAGTCTTAATTAGAAAACAAGCTTTAACTTATCTCCAGTGTTTATGAATAACTTACAAAGGTACATAATACTGTATAATTTAAGTGATTTTCTAATTTTAATTTAAATTAATTTTTAATAAGAAAGATATAAAGAAATATTCAATATATTTTAATATTTATAGATTCAATGATTTAAATAATTATTCTTTTTTCTAAATTATTAAGTTTTATTAATTTAATATTAGATTATAAGTATTTCATATAAACTTAAGTTATATTAAGTTATATTTAAATATAATATAGATTATATTCATGCACATAAAATATTTAATAATTATATATTTATATTCAATATTCTTCCCAACACAAAAATGATTTCATTTTAATATCACTAATTTAATACAATAATTTTCTAGATTTTATTATTATATTTATTTCTGTATTATATTTAATTTTAGACAATTTTATTTAACTTTCAATCTAAATACAAGTATTTTAATAATTTGAACTTAATTCAACAGTTGAAGGATATTTAATACTATAACATTTATCATAAGGTTCCTAAGCAATAGTTTATAAAGTATAAGATACAAAAACTAAACAAATTTTAGCTATGAAGTAATATTTTTATATTTAATGTATGGATAAAAGAGACTTATAATAAATAACAGATGAATATAAAGTATTGAAGGGTTTAAATAATGATAATATTGTAAAAGTATATGACTTAATTAAAAGAGAAGCTGACTATTTATTAATAATGGAGTTTATAGATGGAGTTACATTAGATAAATATATACATAAAGAATTCTTCAACCTTAAAGAGATAGATTAATACATAGATATTAAATAACTTTAATAGGAACTATAAAAAAATTTCAAATTTTCAGATACTTATGTTTAAAACGGAAATATTATATATTAAAATATCGTTAAATAATAAATTAAATAATATCATCCTGAAATATATTAATGTAAACAATGCTATTCAGAAGAATATAAAAAGAATATTCCATTAATAATTAAATAATTAGCTACAACATTATAATATATTCATAGTATGAAAATAATGCATAGAGATATAAAAACAGAAAATATAATGATATAAGGAAGTAGAATTGTATTTATAGATTTTGGTTTTGTTGGTAAAAAGGAAATTTAATCAACATTAGTAGGAACTGTAGGTTTTTAAGCTCCAGAATGTAGTTTTACATATAAAGGTAATAGATAATATGATAAAAAGATAGATGTATGGTCTTTAGGTTAAGTTATGTTTGAGTTGGTATCAGGATATAACAAAAATATATTAAGTCATAATCTATATTTGAATACAATATAATAAAATTTAGGTTTATCATTACCAATGACAATATTTTTAAGAGATATAAATATAAGTTAAAATTACCTTGAATTAATTTAAAGTTGTTTAATAGTAGATCCAGCAATGAGATCATCTAGTAATGATTTAGTTGAAATGTTATAGGAAGAAGAAACTTAAAAATAAATAGTTAAACTTAAAATTGTATTTTTAGGTAAATATAATATTGGAAAATCAACTTTATTAAGAAAAATAAGCAGATAATACATATAATAAGATATAAGTTAAACAACTCGTGAAGTAAAGTATGTAGATAAAGAAAATAAAGCATATACAATAAAGTGTACATTTATTGATACTTGTGGTATAGAAAATGTTTCTGGAAGTACTTTACCAACAAATTTATTTAGAGCAGATTTATGTTTATTAGTATATAAATTATTTGATTAGGAATCTTTTGAAGCATTAGATTTTTATGAAATGATGTATTAGTGATTTAATGGTGGTTAATTAATTAAAAATTAAATATAAGTTATAGCAAATGATTGGTCAGATTAAGATAATAAAGATGAAATAGTTAAATATAAAAATTATAATACACTATATGTTAATGATGAAACAAGTAAAATAGGTCTATTAAATACAATTCTGAAAAATTACTTTGAAGAAAATAAAATATAAAAATCACAATTAGAAAAAAGTTATATAGGTACAATACCATAGAAAAATTAGAAATCTTGTTGTTAATGATTTTATTTTACAGATAAAATGATTCAATCAGCAGCAACCTTAATCTATCATAGCATCAGCAACCTTTAAGAAACCAGCAACATTGGCTCCGAATTAATAGTTCTTTTCTTTATTGTATTTGATAGCTGTTTCTCTGCATTATTAGAAGATCTTCTTCATAATTCCATGTAATTCTGAATCAACTTTTTCAGCATCCCATTATAATCTCATGGAACATTAAGACATTTCTAAAGCTGAGACAGAAACACCACCACAGTTGGCAGCTTTACCTGGACCATAGAATATCTTGTTTTCATGATATTATGTGCAAGCTTCGTTTGTAGAACTCATGTTACTACCTTCACAGACATATTTAACACCTAATGATGGCATCTTCTTAGCATCTGTTTCATTTAATTCGTTTTATGTAGCACATGGAACAACGGCATCAATATGGAAGTCAACAACTTCGATTGGTTTCTTACCTTCATAGTATTAGGCAGTCTTTGAGAAATCACAGTATTACTTCATTCTTCCTCTTAATTCATTCTTGATTCTCATAACTTCAGCTAATTATTCAGCTGTGAAACCGTCCTTTTCAATAACACAACCTGTAGAATCAGATAATGAGATAACTTTAGCACCTAATTAGATACATTTTTTGGCAGCAAATTAAGCAACATTACCACTACCTTAGATAAGGATTGTCTTACCTTTGATTTCATCACCATTATCCTTCATCATTTCTTATAAGAAGTAGATGCAACCATAACCTGTAGCTTCTGGTCTGATTAAAGAACCACCCCATGATAATTTCTTACCTGTTAAGACAGATGAGAATTCATTTCTAAGTCTCTTGTATTAACCGAACATATAACCAATTTCACGAGCACCAACACCAATATCACCAGCTGGAACATCAGTGAATTAACCAATATGCTTTGATAATTCTGTCATAAAGCTTTAGCAGAAGGCCATAACTTCACGATCTGATTTACCTTTTGGATCGAAATCAGCACCTCCTTTACCACCACCAATTGGAAGAGTTGAAAGAGCATTCTTAAGGATTTATTCAAAACCTAAGAATTTAAGGATTGAAAGGTTAACTGATGGATGGAATCTAAGACCTCCTTTGTATGGACCAATAGCGGAATTGAATTAAACTCTGAAACCTCTGTTAACTTCTACTTCACCTTTATCGTTAATCCATGGTACTCTGAAGATGATAACTCTTTCTGGTTCTAACATTCTTTCAAAGATTGGAATGTATTTTGGTTCTTTTTCAAGAATTGGTGTAAGAGATTCAAGAATTTCAGTGACAGCTTAGCAAAATTCTGGATGATGTCCATCTCTTCTTTAGAGAACGTCCTTAATGTCTTATACTGTATGGCAAACCATAGTTAGTTGGAGTAGAGATACAAAAACATAGATGTGAACAGATTGTAATAAATTTGAAGTAATTTCATTAAAATAAATACTATAAAGTAAATAATATAATACTAATTAATTCTTATCTATTCATATAGAAACTTATAAAATTCAGTAGATTTTTTATTTTTTCATATTAAAGTTATTTAAAACAAGATACATCACAGAAAATTAATAAATCAAAGAATTTACATTTTTATTTTTTATTTTTATTTTTTATATTTTGTAATAAACCATCATAAGTTAATTAAAAATGAAAAATAATTTATAATTTATAATATTAAATTAAAAGTAATAAATTATTCATTATTTTGAACTTATTAATAAATTTTATTACAAAAAAGTATTTTCTTAAAAGAATACAGAATATTTTAAAATTAATGCTTAAGTTTTGTTAATATCATTGTTATTTATTCAATAATTTTGTTATAAGTTCATAATATTATTATTCTTCTTCTGTTGCTTTTTTCTTTATATCTCTATAAAACTTAGTTTCTATTGGATTTAACAGTATCTTTTGTTTAACTAAATAAGATTCAAAATATTCCCTTTCTTCCATGTTGTTTTCATCAAGAATTACTTCTTTAATAATTTTGAGAACATTTTTGATACCATCTTCTTCTTATTCAGTGGCAGTTCCATTTTATAATTTAAAAAAGATTTCCTTATATTTATCGTAAGTATTTTTTGCTACTTAGTATATTTATTCCAATTATTCTACAGTATAATTTGGAAAATAGTTTTTCTGTATTAACTAAAAATCATTATTATAGAAGTTAGTTAATGATAGTAAATACAAAAAATCTCTATCTGACATATTTATTATTGTTTTAGCTTTATTTTAGTAGTATGATTTACATGCATTTGGCAATCTATTTAATTTTCTACCTATTTCCTTCCAATTAACTCTTTAGTTATTTTATTTATATTCATATACAAAATAGCATAGTTTCACTGTATCCATGTCTGACCAATGAATTTGAATCAATATTAAAAAAGTGGAAAGAATTTTAAGGGTTTATTAATAATTTTACATTGCATTTATGATTACTAATAAATTTAATGGATAATTCAGTCATTTAACTACATATTATGATTTTTCTATATCATAATCTGCAGGTCCTGGTGTTGATTGTGGAGCATAGTTTATCCAGCTACGCTTAAAACTACCTGACTATTTATTGTTTAAATCAGGTGATTTCTATTATTTTTCATTATCACTTTAACTTAACTTCAAACTATCCTTTAACTTCTACGTTTCTCTATAATTAGTTGCATCTTAATCATCATATTGTTTTAATACAAATCTTTCTGTTGCTTCTAATGGTTCTAAACATAATTCTCCTATAGTTATATCTTTAGCAGAACTAGTATTTAATTATGTATTATATGTTCCTGGTCCTGGATTTTAATTATCGGATTACTACTTTAATCTTTCTCCTATAGTACATGATTTAGATCTAGATTAATAGTATGTATCAGTATTATATGTACCTGGATCTGGAGTTTAATTTTTATTTTTAGCTTCAGAATATCTACCACTTATAGTTATATCTTTAGCAGAACTAGTATTTAATTATGTATTATATGTTCCTGGT
>CAMMMH010000062.1 GCA_946497955.1 uncultured Mycoplasmatota bacterium
TAGTTGATGAAATATATCATTAACTACTATTTACCTACAAAATTTTTTTACACCCTATTACCTTTTAAATTTCCAATATTTTTTTACTACTATAATTCTTACATTTTCGCATAAATATCGAAATTTAAAAAAAATTAGACCTTGCTCTCTAACATTACTATTTATTACTATTAAGTAATTTTATTAAAAAAGCCACATAATAAAAGAGAGTTTAAAACCCTCTTAATGAATAAAACTATTTAATTACTTCTTTCTTTTATTTATAACTTTAAATATATCAAAAGGTAATATTGCTAATAACACTAAACCAATTATAAGAAGCCACCATTTTAGTTCTAATGGCATTGTATTGGCAACAGTATTAAAGAAAGGAACATAAACAAACATAGTTAAGCCAATAATAACTCCCAGATTAACAATTAAAGATACTTTATCCTTAAAACTCTTAACAAATGCTTTTAAAGTAAAGTCATTACCTCTTAACTGATAGGTAATAAGCATAATAGATAATACTAAAATTGCATAAGCAACTGTTATTGATAAATTAGTATCAATATTATTATGAATTAAAAGAAAATAAGTTATAAATACTACTAGAAAGATTAATAGTCCTTGAGAAATACTACTAATAGCATTTTTTACATTTAAAATTGTTTCGTTTATATTTCTTGGTTTTTCCTGCATAATATCTGAAGAAGGTTTTATTCTTTGAAAAACAATTGAAGAAGTTGGATCAATTAATAATTCAAGTAACATAACATGAATAGGAAGTAATAAAGTTGGAAGCTTAAATACTGGTACAAATAAAGATAACAAAGCTATAGGTATATGAATAGCAATTACATAAGAGATAGCTTTTCTTATATTATGATATATCGTCCTACCATTTTCAATTGCTTTAACAATAGTATTAAAATTATCATCTAATAAAATTAAATCAGCAGACTCTTTAGCAACATTAGTACCTCTTTTTCCCATAGCAATACCTACATTAGCTTTCTTTAAAGCCGGAGCATCATTAACCCCATCTCCAGTCATCGCTACAATCTTATTATCTTTTTGTAAAGCATTTACTATTCTCATCTTATGATTAGGATATACTCTTGCAAAAATATTAACAGTCCTAGCTTTTTCAAATAATTCTTCATCTGACATATTTTCTAATTCATTACCTGTAATAACTTCATCATAATTAGCAAGATTTATTTTTTTAGCAATACCTTTAGCAGTCTCACCATTATCACCTGTTATCATGATTACTCTAACTCCTGCAGAATAACACTCACTTAATGATGTTTTTACCCCAAAACGAGGTGGATCATATAAGGCAATTAATCCTTCAAAAGTTAATTTAGCTTCAAACAAACTATTAGGAATATTTTTTAGACTATTATTTCTTGCTACTGCTAAAACCCTAAAGCCTTCATTAGAATATTCATCTATTTTCTTTTTTATTTCTTCATATTTTTTCTTATCTAAATTACATAGTGGTAAAACACTTTCATATGCTCCTTTTACACATAATAACTTATTATCCCATACTTGACCTGTCATTTTAGTCTCTGGTGTAAAAGCATATTCTTTAGTAATCTTTTCACCATAGTTAATATCATTTTTTAATTTACAGTACTCTTTTATAGCAATCTCCATTGGATCATAAGCGACAAGAGGACATGATAAATAAGAAGTTTCTAAAAAAGTATCACGATATTCATATACATCTTGAACCTTCATTTTATTTTCTGTTAATGTTCCTGTCTTATCAGTACATAAAACATTTACAGCTCCTAAAGTTTCTATTGTTTTCATATTTCTTGTAATAGTCTTTTTCTTAGTCAAATCCCAAGCTCCCATCGCTAAAAAGACAGTTAATACTACAGGTATTTCTTCTGGAATAGTTGCCATAGCAATAGTAACACCTGCTAAAATCGCTTCAATAATTCTTTTAGAAAAAGCTAATTCTGGATGATTAATATAATTTATTACTATAGTTAAAGGAAACACAATAAAACTAATTATCGTACAAATAAATACTAACTTATTTATCTGTTTTTCAAGAGGAGTTCTTTCTTTTTTTATTTCATTTAATGATTCCCCAATACGTCCAAACTCAGTATTTTTACCAACAGATACTATTTCTATAACCCCTAACCCATTTGTTACATTTGTCCCAGAATAACACATATTTAACTTAAAATGATTATCTTTATCTTCTTTACAATTCTTATAAACAACTAAAGACTCTCCTGTTAAAGATGATTCATTAACACCTAAACTCTGAGTATATAAAAGCTTTCCATCTGCAGGAACACTATCTCCTTCTTCAAGTAAAACAATATCTCCTACTACAACTTCTTCACTAGAAATAACTTTTTCTTTTCCTTCTCTTATTACTTTAACATTTAAAGCTGATAGTTTATTTAACTCTTCCAAAGCTTTATCCGTTTTAGTTTCTTGAATATATTCTATAAGACAGATTGCTAATACAAATATCAACATAATTATTCCATCTCTATACTCACCAACAATAAAATAAATACTAGCAGCGATAATTAAAAGGAGAAACATTGGTTCTTTAAATATACTAAGCATCTTTAAAATTAGTGGTTGTTTTTTCTTCTCTTCTAATTTATTTACTCCATATTTTTCTTTTGAGTTAATAACTTCTTCCTTAGTTAATCCCCCAAACTTTTTTAATAAATCTTTTTTGTTATCTTTCATAAATACCTCCTATAATTTAGATAACCCTTTACCACTAAATTTGTAATTTTGAACAAAAAAACACCCACTAGTCAGTATTAGTAACTACTGTCCCGTGGGTGTATATTCCACTGTCACTATAAGTGACCCGACTCCATGATTTATATCACGGTCTGTTCAGTTTGTACTGTAGTATATATGCAGTGCAAAGAGTTATTGTCATATTATCATATGCATTAACCTTTGTCAATGATTCTTGTAATAAACAATTATCATCAAAAGTTATACAAACAAAAAAGCGAGAGCCATAAGGCTCTCTTCAGGGGGCGAAGGTGTTTAGTCACTTTTTATTTTACAGCTTCATTTTTCCCTTATTTTTTAATTTTTTTGTTTATTTTATACCAACATAAATTAAATAATTTTAAAAGTTTTCTAACTTTTTAGCACCTAAATAGCACCTAAATCTATTAGATAAATTATAGTTTTACAAACTAACTTTTTTCACTATATGATACATCTAAATTCTCATCAACAATAATATTAAATTGCTTATTTATTTTTTCTGTTACTCCAAATTCATTAGTTAATTCAAAAACTACACTCATTATTGTAGAACCACTTTTTTTAGGTATTATATTAATTTCATAATTTAAAATTTTATCATTATTAGTTTTATCAACTAAAACTAGTTCAGCTATATCTGAATCAACATTAAATGGAACATAATAACTTCCATTACTATTATTTTCTATTTCAATATTAAAGTAAGTATATTTATGTTCTATTTTATACTTGATGTTGTAATAATTCAAACCATATAAAAGCCTATTAATATCATAATTATATTTTGAGTAATCTAAAAATTCTTCTACAGAAAACTTATCTTTATCATTGACTATTACATAAAAATCATCATTATTATAGCATTCAAAATAATATTTATATATTTTATCTTCGTAAAATAAATTATTATTACTACATTCATTATTGTATTCAAAAGTAACATTTGGATTATTTATATTATTATAGTTTTCTATATTTTTATTATATAAATAATTTCTATAAACAAATATAAAAATACCTAGAATTATAATAATTACAATAAATAAAATTATTTTAAAATATGACTTTCTACTAATTTTGTTACTTTCTAATAAAAATATATTTCTTATTAGATTATTAATAGAACCAATTTTAAATATCATATAGGCAAAAACAGCACCTACAGTATTCAAAATAATGTCATCTATATCACAACTTCCTGTCAAAGTTAAAAATTGGACTATCTCTATACAAAATACTATAATAACAACAGTTAATAAAAAGTTTTTTAATTTTCTTGTCTTTTTAAACAATAATGGTAAAAATATAGCCATTGGCATTAATGCTATTAAATTACCCAATAAATTAACCATTATAGTTTTAGTATCATATAAACTATTGAATTTGCTAATATAATCAATAATTGTATGAAATGGAATAATATTAAATGAATTGCTAATATATTTATTAAAAAGTTCATTAGACCAATCTACAATAGAGAAACTTCTTCCAAACATTGGATCAAATAGTGTAAGTGTAAGTAATAAGATTATATACAAGATAAAATAAATCCATAAGTTAATTTTCATAGGTTTATTATTATTCAAATATTTTGAAAGAAAAAAGCCTCCAAAATATAAGAACAAACAACTACCACATAACAAAATTAATCTTGATATTGTATTAAATTGAATTTTAAAAGTCATAACCAAATAAAATAATAATATTAAAACAGCTATGACATACATTACTACACTTAAAACTATATATATTTTTTTCTTCATTTCTATACCCCATTACTACACATTTTAAATGATTTTTTAAGTTCTTTTTTCAGTTCTTCATTAGTCATTTTATCTATTTTTTCAAGAGGTTTATTTGTATAATAAACATTAATTTTTTGAGATTGATCCTTTTCTTTATCAAGAGTCAATTCAAATCCAAAAGGTATTTGTTCATTATTAACTACCTTGGCTAAACTCTCACCATATTCCCAATTACTATGTCTTTTATTATATATATTAATAGTGCTATGAAAAAACATATATTTTTCTCCATTAATCATCCGCTCAACGTACTTTGTATTTAAAACACTATTACCTATAATTTTATAGGTTAAAACATTATCGTTAAAACTACATTTCATTAATCTTCCATCATATCTAACATCTAACTCATAAAAATTATATATATAAACTATAGCAATAAAAATGATTAAAAGAAATGCAAGCAAAGAACTAAATATTTTTAATTTCTTATTAAAGATTTTTTTATTACCAACAGTTAAATTAACAATATTTTCTTCTAATTTTTCTTGATATTGTTCTTTTTTTATCCTTTCACCACTCATTAAATCGTTAATTGAAATATCAAGCTCATCACATAAAGTTTTAAATAGTGATAAATCAGGCATATTTCTTCCGTTCTCCCAATTTCCAACAGTACGATCAGAAACACCTAATTTTTCTGCTAATTCTTGTTGAGTTAAATTTTTATTTTTTCGGCATTTAGAAATAAACTTTCCTATCTTTTCTTGATTCATAATTTTTCTCCTTTCACATTAACACTATATAATGTAAAAGTCATTTATTACAGGAAACATTTCAAGGGTATATAAAATAACTAAAAAATATAATTTAAGATATAACATTAGTTCTTCTTTGATTTTTTTATTAAAGACATTATTCCTAATAAAATGATGAATACTATAATAAAACATATAATTATTTTAAATAATACTTTATGTATTTAAAAGCATAGGTCGATTTTTCATTGCAATTAATTTCTTCATCACTTGATAGTTCACATATTCCAACCAATAAATCGCTATCATCTTTAAAAGTGATTTTTTTATTATTGTCTATAGTATAAGTTCCTTTTTCTGTTTGATTATTAGACCTGTTCGGCAAGCTCAATTATAAATTTTGATTATATAAACAACAAATT
>CAMMMH010000063.1 GCA_946497955.1 uncultured Mycoplasmatota bacterium
ATTGACCCCTAAAATGGAGGTCAATTTACAAAATTCATACTTTTTTAAGAAATTTTATCTAACTCTTCTAATATTCTCTCATAACTAGCTTCACTAGGCATCCTTAAATCTCCTCGAGGAGATAAACTAATAGTACCTACTTTAACACCATCAGGAACAGCATTTCTTTTAAATTGTTGTGTATAAAAACGCTTTACAAAAACCTTTAACCACTTTTTAATCTCATAACTTCCAAAACTATCTTTAAAAGTTATTTTGGCAAGAAAATATATTTTCTTAAAAGATGCTCCATATCTTAACAGATGGTATAAGAAGAAATCATGTAAGACATAAGGACCAATACTAGACTCTGTCTTCTGTAAGATATTACCCGCTTCATCAGGAGGTAATAACTCTGGAGATATAGGAGTATCTAAAATATCTGTTAATATTTTCTTACGCTTATCACTGCTATTATCTTTAACATAACCTACTAAATGTCTTACTAAAGTCTTAGGAATAGATGAATTAACTGAATACATACTCATATGGTCTCCATTATAAGTACACCATCCAAGGGCAAGTTCTGATAAATCACCTGTTCCAATAACAATACCTCCTACCATATTAGCAATATCCATAAGTATTTGGGTTCTTTCTCTTGCCTGAATATTCTCATAGGTAACACTTCTATCATCCTCATCTAGCCCAATATCCTTCATATGAAGTAAACTTGCCTCTTTAATACTAACTTCTTTTAAAGTCGCCCCATATTCTTTAACTAAATTAATAGCATTTAAATAAGTCCTATCTGTAGTCCCAAATCCTGGCATCGTAACTCCTATAATATTTTTATTATCAAGTCCAAGTTTACGAAAAGCTCTAACTATAACTAAGAAAGCAAGAGTAGAATCAAGTCCTCCAGACATACCTATAACACATTTAGTATTATTTAAGTGAATTATACGTCTAGCAAGGGCACTACTTTGTATTTCTAATATCTCTTCAAACCTTTTCTCTTTATCAGTTGTAGGTATAAAAGGATACATCTTATAAGTCCTATCAAGATTCTTTATCCTATCATTAACATTAACTTCTATCACTTTATAATCGCCATCATAAAGGCTTCCTGCAAAACTACTATTACGACATCTTTCATTAATTAATCTTTTAACATCAATATCAGCATATATTAAATTACTCTCTATCTCAAAACGTTTATTAGACTTTAATAATTTACCATTCTCATAGATTAAAGAAGCCCCTCCAAATACTAAATCAGAAGTAGATTCCATAATACCACTACTTGCATAAATATAGCCTGATATTGTTTTAGCAGACTCTATAGAAACCAAATTTCTTCTATAACTATCTTTACCAACTATCTCATTACTACTAGATAGATTAAAGATAATAGAAGCCCCATTTAAAGCATGATTATTACTAGGAGGATTAACACTCCACAAGTCTTCACATATTTCAATTGCAAAAGATACTTCCTTATATTTTTTATCTTTAAATATTAACTTAGTAGAAATAGGTACTAATCTATCTAATAGATTAACTTCACTATTCTTTAAATCAACACTAGAAGTAAACCATCTCTTCTCATAAAATTCACTATAATTAGGTATATAAGTCTTAGGAACAATCCCCAAAATATTACCTTTTTCTATAACAACTGCACAGTTTAACAACTGATTATTGCTTCTTACAGGCATCCCTATTATAGAAATAATATCTAAGTCATTCGTCTCATCAAGAATAACTCTTAAAGCATCTTCACTCTTCTCAATCAATTCATCTTGTAAGAACAAATCCCCACAAGTATAACCAGTAAGAGCAAGTTCAGGAGTAGTAACAATAGAAATATTATTCTTATAAGCTTCCCTAATCATCCTAACTATCTCTTTAGCATTATCCATAGGACTTGCAAGTACTAACTTATTAACAATTGCCCCTACTCTAACAAACCCATATTCTTTCATTTTTAAATCTCCCTTTCTTTTTTATTATTTCGCCTTTTTTAAACTATATACATAAGTCCTTGCTAAATTAAAAGTATATTTAGTTTGAATATCTGTAATATATCCTCTTTCCATTAATTCTACGACTTCATCAACACTACATTCAAAATATCTAATCGCTTCATTATCATCCAAATTTTGTTCTTGTACTTTTTCACAGTCTAATGCCAAATAACTATAATTAGAGGCACAAACACCACAAGATTGATCTTGATAAAATTTATCTAAGTAAATCATTTCTTTGGGAACATATCCTGTCTCTTCTACAACTTCTCTTTCTGCACCATATTCAGGACTCTCTCCCTCTTCAATATAACCTGCAGGAAATTCAACACAAACAGATTCTTTAGTACTGCTTCTAGACTGTACTACTAAAACAGTATTATTATCTTTAGTTACTGGCATAACAATCGCAGCACTTTTATCTTTACCACATTTAACAATCTTCTCTCTTGGAACAACCATCCCATTAGCAAGTTCTACCATATATTTTTCTACATTTAGAAAACCTTTTCGCTTAATAGGATTATTATTTTCATCATAAATATATTCACTATTTACTAAAGTCCTTTTTATTGTCTTTAACTCCTTTATATAATCATTTAACTCTTCTAATTTCTCTTTACGCATTATCTACTCCCAACTTTTTAACTAATTTCTTTTCTTCATCAATCATTTTATTTTTTAAATTCCATAAGTCATAACTTAAATCCACATGGACAGGATGAGGATTAACAAATCTTTTATTCTCATCACTCAAAGTTGATTTTTCTTTACTACAATAATCTCTAATATTCATAACACTATCACTTTTATAGACACATTCACCATTTATAAATATAGGCTCTAACAACTCTCTAACAATATAAGTACCTTTCTCTAACTCTTTCCTCTTCCAAGTATTAACAGGATCAAACATTGTAGTTGTCTTATCTTCATCATATTTTTCGTATGTATTGCCAATAATATCTCCTCTAATCTTACCTGTTTCTTTATCATAGAATCTAAACACTTGTTTATCTCCTGGATTAGTAACCTTTACAGCATCTTCACTAAGTTTAATCTTAGGAATAACTTCCCCACCTTTTTTAATGGCAGCAAGTTTATAAACTCCTCCAAAACTAGACCAATTTTTAGAAGTAATCAAACTAGTACCTACTCCCCAAAGATTTATTTTAGCACCCTGTTCTTTTAAAGATTCTATTAGATATTCATCTAAGTCATTAGAAGCACAGATTGTGGCATCAGGAAATCCTGCTTCATCTAACATAATTCTAGCTTTTTTAGATAGATATGCTAAATCTCCACTATCAAGTCTTATTCCATATTTTTTAGGCATCCTACCTTCATCTTTTAATTCTTTAAATACTCTTATCGCATTAGGAACACCTGAGTTTAAAGTATCATAAGTATCTACTAACAAAGTTGCATTATTAGGAAATAGTTCTGCATATTTCTTAAAAGCCACATATTCATTATCAAAACTCATAATCCAGCTGTGAGCATGAGTCCCTGCAACAGGTATATCAAATTTTTGTCCTGCTAGTACATTACTAGTAGATGAACACCCTCCAATAACAGCAGCCCTTGCTCCATATATACCAGCATCAGCACCTTGCGCTCTTCTAAGACCAAACTCCATAACAGCATCCCCTTTAGCCGCTTCACATACACGAGAAGCCTTAGTAGCAATTAAACTTTGATGATTAATAATATTTAAAATAGCAGTCTCTACAAGTTGTGCCTCTATTATAGGAGCTTCTACTTTCAACAAAGGTTCCATTGGAAAGACCACAGTTCCTTCTTTAATTGCATAAATATTACCTGTAAATTTAAAGTTTTCTAAATATTTTAAAAACTTATCATCGAAAAGTTCTAATTCTCTTAAGTACTCTATATCTTCCCTATCAAAGTGTAAATTTTTGATATAATCTATTACTTGTTCAAGCCCTGCCACAATCGCATATCCCCCATCATATGGATTATTACGATAAAAGACATCAAAAACTACTCTTTCATCTCTTTTCATATCAAAATATCCATTCATCATTGTAAGTTCATATAAATCAGTTAATAAAGTTAAATTTCTTTCATTCATTTAAATCATTCCTTTCTTTTTATCAAAATATTAATATCAACTTCTAAATTTTTTAACTAACTGAATTCCTTGTTGTTCCATAAGTAAGTAAGCTGCATCTACATAATTTTGTCTATTATCTTCTGCAAAGGTTGCCACAGCATCTTGATGTACTCTTACAATACAATCCCTATTATGTTGATCAAGATAACAAGAAAGCCCCATAGGACCATTACATATACAAATATCAGTACAACAACCTACTATATTATACTCTTCTACATTCTCGGCTTCCTCTACCACATATCTAAACATAGGAGCCTCCATAAAACTTGTATTATTTTTAGGTATACATATAGTATTATCTAAAGTAGTAAAAGGTTTTAACTCATCAATAACCTCTTCTTCTCCACTACCTTCAAGACAATGATAACCATTAAATCTCTTATGTTCCGTAGACTTTTTAGTATGAGTATCTTGAATATAGATAACTAACTCTCCAGCCCGCTCATACTCTTTAATAAGTTCTATCTGTCTAGGTATAACTCTAGCGATAGATTTATCATGCAATATTCCCTCCTTAACAAAGCCATTAACCATATCAACAACAATTAAAGCTTTCTTATAGACTTTAAAATTCTTAACCTTCATAATTATCCCTCCTCTTATTAACTTTTTATTAATATCAAAAGTTAAGAAATAAGCAAGTAATTAAACTTGTTATTAACATTATATTAATAAGAGAATGATTTGTCAACTACAAATTTAAATATTTTAAAAAAAAGTAGGCAAAATTTAAAATTTGCCTACTAATTAAATTTTCTATTCATCAAAGAAATCATCAAAGAAGTCATCATCATCGTCATCATCTAAACTTAAGTTAACTTCCTTTTTAGGTTGTTCAACCTTTGGCATTTCACTAACTTCAGGAATAGGACTATTAACAACTTCTTTAACAGGAGAAACATCCTTAACAGGTTTAGGCTCCTTAGCTTTCATAGCCTCTAACTTTTGTTGCTGTTTCTGTTTATTCATCGCTTCTTCTTTTTCAAGTTCTGCAATCTTAGCATCTATTTTCTTAACTAATTCATCCACATCAAATGAAGGCTTCTTAGTTGCGTTATTACTTTCATTTCCCATACTAGGATTCATAAAAGAAGGCATTGGATTAGTATTCATTTGATGATTTGGTCTTGGCATACCCATACCATTAGGAGTAGACATTGGCCCACCCATAGGATTACCATTGGCATTACTACCTGCACCAATCCCAAAAAGATTTGGTGGTACAAATCCAGGAGGTGTACTTCCTCCATTAGGATTTGCATTATTACTATTCATCATCTCAAGTAATTTTTCTTTCTTCTTCTCTTTAACAAAAGTCTTTATATCGAATGTATGAACTTGTTGTTTTTCTCTTTCTGGATAAGTAGCTTTAGGATAAGTCTTACCCCAATCAAGTTTAAAATCAGGAGTAAACTTAGTCTTAAATGGTTGCATCCTCATTCTTAAAATAATAACTTCAAACT
>CAMMMH010000064.1 GCA_946497955.1 uncultured Mycoplasmatota bacterium
TCCTTGTAAAATAAAGGAAAGGGGTATTGGAAAGTATATAACCTTTCACAATACCATCATAAGTAAAAGGTGATTAAATGAAAAAAATTAAAAGTATAGTAAGGAATATAAAGTTTAATAGTACAGTTTTAGGACTAATAAGTGAAGCCTATACAGTTAATACTTTGTATAATGTAAGTATAGTAGAAAATGGTATTTCTCTTAATAATAAGGAAGAATTCTATGCAACTAGTCTTATATATGGAGTCTTAATGGCTAGATTTATTTATGCTAATCATAAAGAGGGGAAAGAGTTAGAAAATGATAAAGTGAAAAGAATGAAATAAAATAAAAAACTCTATTCCTCCTACTAAGCCTTTTGACGTACTAAACGTGAAGTTTCGGATAGAACAGAGTTCTTATACAGTGATTATATCATTTCTGATGATGACTATCAATCTAATACAATTCAGATTTGTAACTTTTTATGAATGATATTTAAAAATTTTGAGGACTTAAATTATTAATCACTACGCCGTTATGCTGTTATATAGAAAAATATAATGTTAAGTGATTTCACTTCGCAAAAAGCAATTTTTTCTGATTTTGCGAAGTGAATTTATTTTTTTAGGCTTGTTTTAACTTGATATAAGTTATAGAAAGTTGTAAATATTACATTAAGACTCGTTGAGAAGATAAGCCCCCACATACCTATTTTTAATAAAGAGAAAATAAGTAGGAAGATAGTTCTAATTAAGGTACCTATAATAGTTGCCTTAAGACCTAACTTAGTTAAGCCCATGGCATCTAAACAGGCAGAAAGCGGTGCCTGTATATATTGTAAAATACAAATAGGGGCAAGAAACCTCATATAGGCGACTCCTTCATGAGTATTATAAATTAAACCTAAGAAGAACTCTGGAAAAATAGCAAGAAGAGTAGAAGCAGGAACTCCTATTAAAAGAGAAATACCAATCGCTTGCCTTAACTTTTTCTTAGCATAATCATAATGCTTACTACTAGTCGCTTTTGATATAATAGGTAGCAAGGCTTGACTTATTGCCATTGTAAAGAATGATGGTAGAAGTAAAAGAGGCATAACAAAGCCACTGATAACACCATACTCAGTTACAATAAAGTTAGAACTGTATCCGACATAAGTTAAAGCATTAGTTAATATTATAGGCTCTAAGAAGTATCCAAAAGAACCAATAAGACGACTTGCAGTTGATGGTATACTTATATTCATCGCTTCTTTTGCATATCCCTTATTAAAGGCAAGGTCCTGTTTTTTAATCGTTAAATTCTTAGGTAAGAAGAAAAATAAAACTAAAATAGATGATAATTCACTAATAATATTAGTTAAAATAACAAAAGTAACTGCCACTTCTAAGCCTTTACTAATAAAGATAGGGACTCCTATAATAATTAAAATAAGTCTTATAATATCTTCTAAGACATTAGATGTAACGTGTGGAAGCATTTGTTGTTTACCAAAGAAATAACTTCTTAAAATACTAGAAGTACTAGTTAAAGGTAATACTACACATATTGCAAGAATAGGAAGTAGAGCCCTTTTTTCATGTAAAAAGTTAAAAGCAAGAGTAGGGGCAATGACGATAACAAAAGAAATTATTATAATATTAATTATTAAGGAAATAGGAAGTAGAGAAAAAAGAAGCCTTTTATTATTTTTAGACTCTTCCGCGATAAGTTTTGATAATGCCGTAGGAATACCAAATTGACATAGACCAATTAATAAAGAAAAAGTAGGTAGGACTAACATATAAAGTCCAATACCCTCGCTTCCCATTAATCTACTCATAACTATCTTTATAATCATCCCTAAAGCTTTAGTTAAGAAGCCACCAATTATTAAAATAATCGTTGATTTTATAAAAGTCTCTTTTCTCATAGACCCACCTCTAATTATAATATATGACTGTAAAACTTAAAAAATATGTAAAAATATGTTCGTAAAGTTATGTAAATCTCATCTGTAAAATTAATGTATTTTTTCTGTAAAATTTTATGTAACTACTTTTTTAATATTTAAGACTATGCTACACTTAAATTATCAATCGTAGTAAAGAGGTGTCGATTAATGGAAAATGTAATAGATTTTTTAGCAACTAAGGAGGTTTTAATAGTTCTAGCAATTATTGGACTTATTTTATTTGTATATTTTATTCTTTGGTTTCATGAATTTATGAAGAAACATGAAGAGAAAAAGAAGTTACAAAATAATACAATGCAACTTAATAAGTTAGTGGAAGAAGTTGCTAAAGCTAGAAAAGAAGAAGCAACTAATGTAACTCCTATTACTAAAGAAGAACCTAAAAAAGAAGAGGTTAAAGAAGAAAAGGTAGAAGCCCCTCTAGTTAATAACACTACTGTAGTTACACCTACTGTTGTTCCTGAAGTAAAGGAAGAAAAAGTAGAAATAAAAGAACCTACTCCTGATGTTGTTATTGAAAGTGTTGCCTCTAGTCCTATAGAAGTAGAACCAGTAGTTGTAAGTGTTAAGGAAAATCCTGTTAATACAAATGATAGTATTATGCTAAATGATAAGTTTGAAGAAAAAGTAGAAGTAGTAGAGCCTACTGTTATTACACCAGTTGAAAGTCCTAAGAATGAAGAAGAAGTAATTAAATATAAAGATGAAGTTTATACTGAAAGTGAAGCGAAAGCAGAACTTGAAAGAATTACTGAAGAGTTAAAGAAACTTGAAAATGAAGATAAGGAAGAAAATATTGAACTTACTAAGTTTGAAACAGAACAAGAAGAAAATGCTATTATTAGTTTAGATGAACTAATCGCTAAAGGTAAAACAATTACAGAACAAAATGAAGTTACACAGTATCAAGATGATGGTAATGAACCTATAAGTATTCAAGAGTTAGAAGAAAGATATAGAAAAGAAAAAGATCAAGTAGAAGTATTAGAAGTAGAAGAAGAACCTAAGACTGAAAAATCAAAACTTTCTATTGATGACTTCTTAAGTGCTAAAGAAAAAGTACCAAGTATAAATGAAGCTTATACTGAAAAGAAAAGTACTTATCATCCAAGTCCTATTATTAGTCCTATCTATGGTATTGAAGAAGAACCAGTTAAGAAGAACACTACATTAGAACTTGAGAATACTGCTAATTATGAAAAGTTTGATGAAGAGATTAGAAAGACTAATGAGTTTTTATCTAAGTTAAAAGAGTTACAACAGAAATTAGATTAAAAAAATAAAAAAGTATAAATTTTTAAAATTGGTCCTATTTCAGGGGTCAATTTTTAATTTTCTCTAGAGGAATTTACTAAATTGAAGCTCGTTTTTCCTTGAATTTTAAAAATTGTCTTTTTGTATTAATTTTCTCAATATGTTAGAGTTAAAACAATTATTTTTAAATCAGAAAAGGAGGTAATTATTATTAATGATTTAATAAATAAAGAAGATGTAAAAATAGTGAACATGATCTATGAAATAAGGGGAAAACAAATAATGTTAGATAGTGATCTAGCAGAACTTTATGAATGTAAAAATGGTACTAAAACTATTAATCAAGCGGTTAAAAGGCATATTAATAGGTTTCCCGAAAGATTTATGTTTCAGTTAACTGAAGAGGAATATGATTATTTGCGGTCCCAACTTGGGACCGCAAAATATAGTGCAATGTCTAGGACTTTACCTTATGCTTTTACAGAACAAGGTGTTGCCATGCTTGCAACTATACTTAGAACACCTATTGCCGAAGAAACAAGTATAAGAATAATGGATGCCTTTGTGGCAATGAGAAAATATATTTCAACTAATTTACTGGGGCAACAATATATAAATGACTTAGTATTAAAAGATTCAAAAAGAATAGATTTATTAGAAGAGACATTTTCTAGTTTTAAAGATAAAAATAATCATCTATTTTTTGAGGGACAGATCTATGATGCTTATTCTCTTATGCTAAACATATTTGATAAATCTAAAGAAAGTATCATTATAATAGATAATTATATTGATAAGAATATATTAGATATATTATCTAAGACTAATAAACAAGTTACTTTAATTACCAATAAATATAACAATAAAGATTATGAAAAGTATAAAGAACAATATAGTAATGTAACATTAATAATTAATAATTCTTTTCATGATAGATTTATTATTATAGATAAGGAAATTCTGTATCATTCAGGAGCAAGTTTTAAAGATTTGGGTAAGAAATGTTTTTCTATTACTAAGATAGATGATAAAGAAATATTAGATAATTTGTTAAGTAAGTTAAAGTAATAAAAAATTTACTTGCTAAGTAACTTATAATTGTGATAAGATTGATTTAACAATAGAAAGGAAGTATTGATATGCAGGGTAAAATAATTCGTCATTTTTCTAAAACACCATGTTTACAATATGTTACCTGGGGGGGGGCAGTTTAATAGTAATTTAGTTACTTTCTTTCATTATGGTTTAAAAGAATAGAGAATAATTCTATTCTTTTTTGTGTGTAATAATGAAAGGAGTAAGGATATGAAGAAGATATTATTAGAAACAAGTTTTAGTAAGATATATATGATAATAATGGTAATAATAACTTTATTAATATTAGGAGGATACTTTTCTTATGCGATGTTTACAGTAACAAAAGAAAAAGAAAATGCTATAAGTATCGTAACAGGCAATTTAACTTATAAGTTATTAGTGGATGATAAAGAAACAAATACTTTAACAGTACCATCTAATAGTAGAAAAGACTTTATAGTAACTTTATCTAACCCTAATAATAGAGTAGGAAGATTTAACTTTTATTATGAAGGAAGTTTGCCTGAAGGAGTAGATATAGGGTATATAGAAAAAGAAGGAGTAAATACCCCACCATCTAGTACAGGAATAAACTTAGAGAAAGTAGACACAACAGGAAGTAGTAATACTTATATAGTAAGAGTATCAAATACTACAGAAAGTGAAATAAGTATAGAATTAGGAGTAAGTGTAGGCTTAGATTATAATGATTTAGATTTACCAAGTGATGGACACTTACTAAGAAAGATAACATCAACAGGAACAGTAAAAGAAGTAATAGAAGATGATATCATGAATAGATTAAATTATGATGACTCTGAACAGACTTTTGTAACAGGAAGTAATCCTAATAATTATATATGGTATAGTGGAAAGTTATGGAGAGCGGTGTCTATAGATACAAGTGATAATTTTGTAAAATTAGTAACTCAGTGGAATATAAGTACTATTTCTTATGATAATAATAGTACTAATTTTGAAGATAGTTATATGGAATCTTGGTTAAATGATACAACAGTAGATGGCTTCTTAGGTAATTTAAGAAGTCCAGAGAAATTTATAAAATTGGATAGTAAGTGGAATGCAAGTATGGTGAGTGATGGTAAATTACCAAGTGAAGAAGAAGGCGGAACTATTGTAGAAGATGCAGTGGGACTTTTAAATCTTTATGAATATACTATGAGTGGAAGCTCTGAAAGCTATTTGTTAATTTTAACATTATAATAACCAACAATTTTAAAAATAAAATAACCA
>CAMMMH010000065.1 GCA_946497955.1 uncultured Mycoplasmatota bacterium
ATGATGAGTTTAGAGTCCTTTATGATGCTGAGAAAATGAGAAGAAAAGAAATAAACTCTGCAAGGCTTGATGGCTATGATGATGGCTTTGAAAATGGAATTACTAAAGGAAAAGAAGAAGAAAAAATAGAAATTGCTAAGAATCTCATTAAAAAGGGAGTATCTTTCGAAATAGTATCCGAAAGTACCGGATTAAGTATTGGAGAACTAGAGAAATTATAAAAATCTCTAGTTTTTCTTTAAAAAATAGTTGACAAAACATCTTCTTATTAATATAATGTTAATAACAGAAATAATTCTGTAATTAATTTTAAGTTTTCTTATTAATAAAATGTTAATAAGAAAGAGGAGGTAGTTATGAATAATTTAAAGTTGATAGTACTAGAGAATATTAAAGAGTTAGGAGAAAAAGTTAATAGTGATTTAAAGTTGATTAGAGGAGAAAAAACTAATTATATGATAACTGTTAAGGAAGATAGATTTTCTAATGGTGAAGGTAAAGTAAAAATAGAAGATACGGTTAGAGATAAAGATATTTATATTATCTCTGATGTTGGTAATTATGATATTACTTATAACATGCGAGGAATTGTTCATCATATGGGTCCAGATGAACATTTTCAGGATATAAAAAGAACAATACTAGCTTTATCTGGTTATCAAGAAAAAATAACTTTAATAATGCCTTTGTTGTATCAAGCAAGACAACATAAAAGAAAAGGAAGAGAGTCCCTAGACTGTGCCCTTGCTCTACAAGAATTAGAGTATTTAGGAGTTAATCATATAATTACTTTTGATGCCCATGATCCAAATGTTTCTAATGCTATTCCAAATCTTCCCTTTGAAAACTTTTATCCTACAAATACTATTTTAGAAGATTTGTTACAGAATGAAGACTTAAAAGATATTTTAGTAATAAGTCCAGATATGGGAGCGATGGAGCGAGCAAGGTACTATGCAGAACTTTTAGATAGTGATGTGGGAGTTTTCTATAAAAGACGTGATTTATCAAGGGTTGTTAATGGTAAAAATCCAATAATTGAGCATACTTATATGGGTAGTGATGTTAAAGATAAAGATATTTTAGTAGTAGATGATATGATAGCATCAGGCTCATCTATGTTGGAAGTAGGGAAAATGTTAAAAGATAAAGGTGCTAGGAAAGTATATTTTATTGCAACTTTCGCTTTATTTACAGAAGGAATAGAATCTTTTGAGAGAGCATATTTGGATAATACTTTTGATAAACTCTATACTACTAATCTTTCTTATATACCAAAAGAATTTAAAGATAAGCCTTGGTTTCATACAGTAGACTGTTCTATGAATATTGCGAAAATAATTAATGCCTTACATAATAAAGAATCTCTAACTCCTTTGTTAAATGGTAAAGAAAAAATATTAAAGTTAAGAGGTGAGAAAACTTTATGAAAATAGGAATCTTTGGAGGGAGTTTTAATCCTCCCCATAAAATGCATAAGGAAATTGCTATAGAACTTATAAAAAAACATTATGTAGATAAAGTTATCTTTGTACCAACTGGTAGTAAATATAAATATAAAAATAATCTTTTAAGTGATAAAGTAAGACTTAATATGCTTGAGTTAATGTGTAAAGATACTAATAATTTAGAAGTTAGTGATTTTGAATTAAAAGATGATGTTGTTTATACTTATCTGACTCTTAATTATTTTAAAAATAAATATAAAGATGATGAGATATATTTTATCTGTGGAACTGATAATTTAAGTTATATAGACAAGTGGAAGAGGGGAGAATATATTCTATCAAATAATAAAATATTAGTTATTAAAAGAAACACCGATGATATAAATGCTTTATTAGATAAATATAAAGACTATAAAGATAATATTATTGTTACAGATATAAAAGAAAATGAAATATCTTCTACTAAAATTAGAGAAATGATATATAATAATAAAAGAGTGAAAAATTATTTAGATAATAAAGTTTTAGATTATATAATAAGAAACAAGTTATATCGTAAATAAAGTATCACTCTAGAAAGTAAGTTGATACAATATGATAAAAAAAATAAGAATTAATCCTAACTGGCTTTATCATCAGGTGCGTTTTGAAAAATTGCCTAATATTTTAAAGAATAATGCTATTTTATCAAAACGTAGACAAGGCGATAATACAATTACTTCAAATGCTTGGAATGGATTAGATTATATTTCTTTATCAAAAAAAGATGAAAATTATATATGGAATAGTTCTTATCGAAAATTTATTTCCTCTTCATATGCATTTATATTTGATGAAATTGAAGCGATAGAAACAGAATATGTGGAAGATAACTATGAATATTTTCAGAATATATCTAGTTTATCTTTTGATAAACGTTATTCAGTATATGAAGATGAATATCAAGTTAAAGATAAAATTGCTATTGATAAAGTTATTGGTATAAAAATACCTGATACTAATATTAAGTATTATCCTAGAGAATTTTATGATAGAAAGGACTGTGCTATAGATGAATTTTTAAATATAATAGATGGTAAATTGCAAGTACCATTTATTGATATTGATAATGAATTACAAATAGATAAGAAAGATATAAAAAAATATCTATTAGAAAGGTGAGATGATAAAAATGAACTTTAAAGAAATTATTCATATTTTACAATTAGGACAAAAAACTATTGCGACAATGGAGTCTTGTACTGGTGGTGGAGTAGTTAATGCTATTACTAATTGTGAGGGTGCAAGTGAAATATTGAAATTTAGTGCTATAACTTACTCTAATGAATATAAAGTTAAGATGGGAGTTCCTAAAGAGGTAATAGATAAATATACTGTCTATAGCATGGAAACAGCAATAGAAATGAGTAAAGCGATTAGTGCTTTTGCAGATAGTAATTATGGTATAGGAATAACTGGTAAGCTTAATAGAAGTGATCCTAATAATCCATGTGGGGATGATAATACTGTTTACATATGCATTTATGATAGGGATAATAATAAATTTTATAAAGAAAAGATGACTGTTAATAAAGAAAGTCGTGCCTTAAATAAAGAGCATATTATAGATAAGATTATAACAATGTTACTAGATATAATTAAGTAACATTTTTCTTAAAATTATGTTATAATCAAATTATGAAAAAGAGGTGTAGTATGGAAAAAGTTTATAAGAGTGAAGAAGAATTTTTAAAAGATTATAATGCTAAAGACTTTGAGCAGTTATCAATGACTGCTGATATCCTACTTATTAGTGTATCTAGTGAAGAAGTTAATAACTATCGTAAAAATAGTAAGAAGATGATGAGTATTCTTTTAGTTAAAAGAAGTGACTATCCTTTTAAAGGTAAATGGTGTCTACCTGGAGGATTTTTAGACCCTAAGACGGAAACTTTAGAAGAGTGTGCTAAAAGAGTATTAAAAAGAGAAACTAATCTATCTAATATCTATTTAGAACAGTTATATACTTATGATGCTCTTGATAGAGATCCTAGAACAAGAGTAGTATCAACAGCTTTTATCGCTTTAGTAGATAAAAATAGATTAACAGAAATGATTAATCCTGATGCCTGT
Organism: uncultured Mycoplasmatota bacterium; assembly: GCA_946497955.1. GTDB lineage: Bacteria > Bacillota_I > Bacilli_A > RF39 > UBA660 > Onthousia. Next base: position 3,561 of record CAMMMH010000065.1, read on the forward strand.
TGGTTTGATGTTATGTTAATAGAAGAAAAAGATAATATTGTAGATATTTCTTTAACTAATGGAGTAGAGAATATTAATCTATCAATTAAAAAGACTTTAAGAGAAAAAACTACTGATAGATATAGTTTTAAAGCAAGAAAAAATGTATTGGCTTTTGACCATGATATAGTCGTATTAGCAGGATTAGAACGTTTAAAAAATAAATTAAATTATACTGATATTGTCTTTAATATGATGCCTGAATACTTTACATTAGGAGAGTTACAACAAGTTTATGAAGTAATACTTAATAAGAAGTTATTAGATCCAGCTTTTAGAAGAATTATTAAAGATAAAGTAGTTAAGACTAATAAAATGAGAACTGGAGAAGGGCATAGACCATCAGTATTATTTAAGTATAGGAAGAAAAATGATTAAGATAAATAGAATAAGATTATTTGTTAATAATAACTTAAAGTCTAGAAAAATTGCCGATATTGTTAAATCTAAATTAAAAGATAATGGCTTTAAAATAGTTACTAAAAACTATGATTTAGGAATAGCGATTGGGGGAGATGGAGCATTTCTAAGGATGGTTAAAGAGAGTTCTTTTGATAGTAAATGCTATTACATTGGAATAAATACAGGTACTCTTGGATTTGCCCAGGAAATAAGTTTTGATGAGATAGATACTTTTATTAAGAAACTTACTTTAGGAGAGTTAAAATGTGATAAAATTGGGATTGGAGAAATAGAAGTAGAAACTAAAGATGGGACTTTTAAACATTTTACTTTAAATGAGTTGGTGTTAAGAGAACAAGAACTTAATACTTCTAAGTTTAAAGTCTTAATAAATGATGAACTATTAGAAAATTATGTAGGAGATGGTTTGTTAGTATCAACATCGTTTGGTTCTACGGCTTATAACCTTAGTTTTGGAGGTTCTATTGTCTATAATACTTTTCATACTTTACAACTTACACCTATCGCTCCATTAAACTCTAAAAGTTATAGAAGTCTTTTAAATTCTTTAATAGTTCCTGCTGATAAGATAATATCTATAAGACCAGAAGTAGTTAGTAAAAATGTTCTTATTAGTATAGATGGAGATAATTATAGATATAATGATGTTATTAGAGTAGATACTTATATAAAAGATAAAGAGATTAAAGTACTTAGAATGAATGATTATGATATGATTAAAAAGATTAATGAGAAGTTTTTAAAATAATTATATTAGAGATATTTATGTATCTTAACAATATAATTATTTTTTTTAGTTTGTTTTATTTTACCAATATATTTAAATTTACCATACTTTCTAATACTAAAGATATCTTCTTCTTTTAAGAGATATGAGGGATTAGTTAATACTTCATAGTTTAAAATAACTTCTTTATTCTTAAATTTGTCTTTTACTTTATTTCTAGAAGTGTTAGTAATTTTAGATACTATAGTATCAATTCTTTCACTTTTAGTAGTTAGTTCTAATTCTTTAAACTTTCTTTTATAATCTTTTAGAGTGTTGATATCTATTTCTTCTAGTTCAATGTAGGTGTTCTTAATTTTATTGAAGTTGGTTAAAAAATAATCTTTCATAGACTCTAATAAATAAAAGTAATAGTTATTATCATTTATTATAATATCACCAAATAGTTCTTTGTCTATATTCAAAGAGAAGATACTACCTAAAATATCTTGATGTCTAAGAGAATCTTTAGTTATTATTTTAAATAATACTACTTTAGGTAATTTATCTTTATAAAGTATTACTTTTTCCGCTTCATCAAATGGCTTAAAGATATTAAATTCAGCTTTTTTAAAATATTTACTTACTTCTTTAACCTCGTTAGGTTCTAAAAAGAAAGTAGGTTCACCTCTATTTAATCTATCTATATTTTTCTTAATATTATACATATTAAGTTTCATTCCTTTCACTACGTTCAAGGCACACATAGGAATTAAAACCT
>CAMMMH010000066.1 GCA_946497955.1 uncultured Mycoplasmatota bacterium
ATACTAAAAGGCTTTGATATATATTAATAATTGGTCCTATTGAAAAACTCGGGAGATTATTTAAAGCCTTTTTTGATAAATTATAAAATTCACAAAAGTTTCACAAAAAAAGTCGTCAAAAGCTTGTAAACTAAAGGAATTCTTCGTATAATTATAGTTGGAAGGAGAGAAAGATATGAAAAAGCATAATACACTTAAAGTTGTTATTATAACATTACTTTTATTTGCTTTACTAACATGGATTTTACCTTGTGCAACTTATCAAACTGAGTATACAGAACTTGGTAGATATCAAGTTGGATTATTCGATATTTTATCATATCAATCAACTGTATTTGGTTACTTTGGTTATGTTGCTCTATTTGTATTAGTTGTTGGTGGTTTCTATGGTGTTTTATATAAAACTGGAGCATATAGAAGAATGCTAGATAGTCTAGTTAAGAAGTTTAAAGGTAAAGAAGTAATATGCCTTGTTGTTATTATGGCTTTATTTGCATTTTTAACTTCATTTGCAGGACTACAATTAGCATTGTTAATGTTATTCCCATTTGTTATTTCTTTAGTACTTATGATGGGATACAATAAAGTAGCTGCAACTGCTGTTACTGCAGGTAGTGTTGCTGTAGGTTTAATGGGAACAACATTTTCTTATAATACAACTCAAGTATTACAACAATACTTATCAGTAGAACTTACAGATTTGATTTGGGCTAAAATTGTTCTTTTAGTATTAGGTGTAGTAATGCTAGCTTTATTTACATTAAAATTTGGTAAGAAAGCTAGTACTAAAAAGTGCGATGATAAAGAAGAATTTATCCCAGAGGAAGTTAAGGCTGAGAAAACTAAAGACAAAGATAAAGGTAAAAAACATAAAGTTAGAGTATGGCCATTAGTTTTAATCTTAGATTTAATGCTAATAGTTACAATTTTAGGTTTTATTCCTTGGAATAGTGCTTTCGGTATAACTTTATTTGATGATGTAACTACTGCTATTACAGAGTTTGAATTATTTGGTTTCCCTATCTTTGGTAAGATTTTAGGGGCAATCAGTGCTTTTGGATATTGGACTTTAGTAGAGTTAGTAACTCTAATGTTACTTGCTATCATTATCCTTAAATTTGTTTATAAAATTAAATGGGATGATGTATTTGATGGATTTGGTAAAGGTGTTAAAAAAGCATTAGTACCTGCTTTAATTGCAATACTAATCTATACATGTTTAGTACTTACTACTTATGATCCATATCAATTAGTTATCTATAAATTTATTTTAGGATTAACTAAAGGATTTAATATCTTTACTACTGGTTTAGTTGTAGTTATTTCTAGTATCTTTAATGGTGATCCACTTTATGCATTCTATAGTGTGTTACCATACTTTGTAAGTGTTGTTACTGATACTAATAATTATCAACTTATTGCTGTAATATTCCAGAGCTTATATGGTATTGTTACTCTAGTAGCACCTACTAGTATTCCACTTATGTTAACTCTTGCTTATACTAATACTTCTTATAAAGATTGGTTTAAGTATATTTGGAAATTATTAGTAGCTTTACTTGTATTAGCATTTATAGTATTTACAGTATTATTACTAGTAATTTAGTAATTATTGACCCTTAGGGGTCTTTTTTTTGTCAGTTTTTTGGGGCTTCTATTTCTTGATTAAAGTAAGTAAAAATCTTTACAATAATATTGATTGGAGGAATTTTATGTTTTCAAGATTTAGTGAAGAAGCACAGAAAGCTTTGATACTTGCTAAAAAAGAGATGAATAATTTAAGACATCCTTATGTTGGAAGTGAGCATTTATTTCTTTCGATACTTTCAATGAAGGATTTAGAGATAACTAAAGTACTAGCTTATTACAACATAACTTATGAAGTGTTTAAGAGTGAACTTATAAGAATAGTTGGAGTTGGTAAGAATGCAAATCAGTGGTTTTTATATACTCCTTTGTTAAAGAGAGTAATAGAGACGGCGATACTAAATAGTAAAGAAAAAGGTGAAGTAGAAGTAAGTGTTAATGAGTTGCTGCTCGCAATACTTGAAGAAGGAGAAGGAGTAGCGATTAGGCTTTTGATTGGTCTTAATATAGATGTGGATGAGATATATAATTCTATATCAAAAGATTCTAAAGTTAGTAATAAAGCGATACATAAGAAGTTACTTGTAGAGGACTTTGCTGTTAATCTTAATAAAAAAGTAGTGGGTAATGAAGTTGACCCTGTTATAGGAAGAGATGATGAGATTAAAAGCCTAATAGAAATATTATGTAGAAGAGGTAAGAATAATCCTTTACTAATTGGAGAAGCAGGAGTAGGGAAGACGGCTATTGTTGAAGAGCTTGCTAGAAGAATAGTAGAAGGTAATGTTCCTAAACCTCTTAAAGGGAAAACTATTCTTTCTCTTCCTATGGCTAATTTAGTAGCAGGGACAAAATATCGAGGGGAGTTTGAAGAGAGAGTTTCTAAGATATTAAAAGAACTTGAAGAAAATGATGATATTATTGTCTTTATTGATGAAGTACATACAATAGTAGGGGCAGGTGGGGCGGAAGGAGCGATAGATGCCTCTAACATTATTAAACCTGCTTTAGCAAGGGGAAAGATACAATTAATTGGAGCGACTACTACTTATGAATATCATAACTTTATAGAAAAAGATAAAGCCTTGAATAGAAGATTTCAAATTATTATGATAGAAGAGCCTACTAAAGATAAGACTAAAGAAATATTAAAAAAACTAAAGCCTTTATATGAAGCATATCACTTTGTTAGTATTAGTGATGATATTATAGATTTAATAGTAGAGCTTTCTAGTACTTATATATATGAGTATTATCAGCCTGATAAATCTATAGATATCTTAGATGAAGTTTGTACTAAAGCATCGTTATTAGAAAGTAAGAATGATACGGAACTTTTAAAAATCAATACAAAGCTTCAAGAAGTTATAAGTAATAAGAAGAAAGCGATTATTAAACAAGACTTTGATTTAGCTTCTACTTATAAAGAAAAAGAAAAAGAACTGCTTACTAAGAAGAATGAGTTAGAACTTAATTTAATGACTAAGAGAAAGCCTAAAAAGATTACTAAGGAAATGGTGGCAGATGTTATATATTTAAAGACTAAGATACCTGTTTATGAGATTAATAAGAGTAGTAGAAAGATTATAAATGACTTAGATAAAAACTTAAAGAAGGCAGTTTTAGGACAGGATGAGATTATTACTGATTTATGTAATAGGGTTAAGAAGGTTAGACTTGGTTTTCAAGAAAAACCGCATATAGAATCTTTTTTATTCTGTGGAAAGACAGGAGTTGGTAAGACTTTATTAGTTAAAGAGTTTACAAAACTTCTATATGGGGAATCTAACTTTATTAGACTTGATATGAGTGAATATAAAGAGGCTCATACGGTTAGTAAAATTATTGGTTCTCCTCCAGGTTATGTTGGTTTTGATAATCATTTAACTATTCTTGATACGATTAGAATGCATCCTCATTCTGTGGTATTACTTGATGAGATAGAGAAAGCTTCTAGTGAAGTTATGAAACTGTTTTTACAAGTGCTTGATGAAGGAGTTTTGACTGACTCTCGAGGTAGAAAGGTTAGATTTGATAATGTGTTTTTGTTTATGACTACTAATTTAGGGTATTCTAATGACTCTATAGGTTTTACAGAGAGTAAGAACAATGTCGATATAGAAGAGTTTTTAGGTGTGGAATTTGTTAATCGAATAGGTAAGATTTATTACTTTAATGATATAAGTAGTGATGTTATTCACAAAATTGTGGAAAAAAGATTAAATGTGTTAATAGAAGGATTTAAAAAGAAAGATTTAAAGATAAAGATATCCCCAACAATTGTGGATAAAGTTATAGAGGAAAGTAATTATGAAAAGTTTGGAGCGAGAAGAGTTGATAAAGTTATAGATGAAGTGGTTACTCCTATTATTGTTGATGCTTGGTATAATGGTAAGAAAGAGATAACGGTCTGACTAATTTAACATGATAGTATTGACTATTTTAATATGATATTATTGACTAATTTAACATTTATATATTGATTAATTTAACACAAGTATATTGACTTTTGTAATATTTAAATGTATTATTAAAGTGAAAGGCAGTGATGATTATGTATCCAAGAGAAGCGAAAGAGATAATTAAAAATATCAGTAAAACATTTAAAGTTTTATTAGTTACAGGGCCAAGACAAGTTGGGAAGACTACACTTTTACTTAGTTTAAAGCCTGATAATATGGAATATATAACTTTGGATGATGAAGTTTTAAGGGAACAAGCGAAGAGTGATCCTAAATTATTTTTAGAAGAACATCCTGCTCCTTTACTTATTGATGAAGTACAGTATGCTCCTAATTTATTTTCTTATATTAAAATAAATGTTGATAGAGAAAATAAAAAAGGTATGTACTGGTTAATAGGTTCGCAACAATTTCATTTGATGAAAAATGTTAGTGAGTCATTAGCAGGACGTGTTGGAATTGTTAATTTAAATAGTTTTATGTATTCGGAGATAGTTAAAAATGAAATGAAAGAGTTATTTGATCCTGCTAAATTAAATGAGTATAAAACAATGCCTAAGATAGATGTTAATAAATTATATGAGATAATATTTAAGGGTGGTATGCCTACACTTTATATGGAAAAAGATTTATCTCGTGATATTTATTTTAGTAGTTATCTTGAAACTTATATATCTCGTGATGTTAAAGAATTAACAGAGGTAGGAGATGAGCTTAGTTTTAGAAAATTTATGGTGAGTGTTGCATCTAGGACTGGTGAACAACTTAATTATACTGCTCTTGCTAACGATGCTTTGATAAGTGTTCCGACAGCGATTAGATGGATGAGTATTTTAGTTACGTCAGGACTTGTTTATTTGCTTGAGCCTTATATGAATAGTGAACTAAAAAGAATAACTCATATGCCTAAAATTGTATTTATGGATACAGGCCTTGCTGCTTATTTAGCAGGATATACTAGTGCAAGAGAGTTACAACTTGGTTCTAGTTCAGGACATTATTTAGAAACATTTATTGTTAGTGAGATAATTAAAGCATATAATGCTAGAGGAATTACTCCTAATCTTTATTATTATCGTGATAAAGAGAAAAACGAAATAGACTTAATATTTTATAAGAATAATAAGTTATATCCTTTAGAAATTAAAAAGACTGCTATTCCTAAAAAAGAAATGATTAAGAATTTTAGTAAGTTAGAGAAAACTAAAAAAGAAATAGGTACTGGAGGAATAATATGTTTATATGATACTTTGACTAAGTTAGATGAAAATAATTATATTATACCTATTTCGAATGTTATTAATTATAGTGAGCCTCAAGATTAAAGTCTTGAGGCTTATTTAGTTGAGTATAGAATAAAGTGTACTATAAAGTAGATATATATAATGTAATAATATTAGAGTTGTTCGGAAACCTTTAAAAAGGGGTTAACAAAATTATAAAAAT
>CAMMMH010000067.1 GCA_946497955.1 uncultured Mycoplasmatota bacterium
TTATAACTCCATATGCTAACTAAAATTGTAAGATTTATTTTTGAAAATTCCCTAATATTTTTAAAAAAGCTCTTATTAAAAATTTTTTTCATATTTTACAACTCACTTCCCACCAAAATCATACTTTTTTTTACTTGTTGTGTTTATTATATCATTAAAATTAATAAAGTACAATGAATAGTTGTATAATTACAGGATAAACGCATGAAATTTTAAAATCATGCGTTTATCCTGTTGAGGTCCTCTTTTAGGTTGCGGACAACGTCCGCGGTATAACAAAATCGAAAGGAGTAAATAATTATGGATAAGAGCAAAATTGATATGTATTTAACTACTAATGCTAAATACTTTGAACCTTCTGCTATACCTATAATTAGACAAAAGTTAGAAAATGCTAGTGATGATGTTTTTGTAAGTTTACAAGCTTGTGATTTAAAAGATCCTACTGTTTTACTAATAATTTCTATTCTTTTAGGAAGCTTAGGTATAGATAGATTTATGTTAGGTGATGTAGGTATGGGAATTTTAAAACTTCTAACATTAGGATGTTGTGGAATTTTAACAATTGTAGATTGGTTTACAATTAGTAAGAAAACTAAAGAAAAAAATCTAGCTACAATTTCAATGATTCTATAATGAAAAATTTAAAGGTAATTTTAGTAGTAATAGGGCTTGCTTTTATATTAAATATATTTGATATAAGGTTCTGCCCTTTTTTTAATATTTTTAATATCCCTTGTCCTGCCTGTGGTCTTACTAGAGCTTTTAAACTTATTATGCAATTTAGATTTATTGAAAGTCTAAGATATAATCTTCTTGCTCTTCCTCTTGTAATTTTTACATTTATATATATTATTCTTTTGATAACAAAAAGAATAGACTTACTCTACTCTTTTCTTAGTAAATATAAAAAAGTTTTAATTGTAATAACTATTATAATTATGTTAATAGTATGGTTTATAAATATTAATAATCCAAGATTGTATTAATTAAATTATTATTTATTAATAAACTCTAATAAACTTTTAAAGTTAGTAATTATATATTTCTGTACATCTTCACTATATGAAACGAGGTCATACTCTCTAAACTCATTAACTACATGTTCAATTGTCATTCCCATATTTTGTCCTTTTTCTGTAGGTCTTTTTAGCTTATGACCGTTTTCTTCTATTACTTGCAATAGACCTATTTCTATTAACCAATTACACATTTCAGTAACTTTTAGTTTTTCCATATTTTCGTTTGTTCTTAATGCATTAATCTTTTGTACTACTTTTGTAATCGCTAAATTTCCAGTATATTCATATTTGTTAAGTTCTTCTAGGGTTAAACTAAATGGAATTTTTTTAACTTTATTTTTATTAACTCCACCATTTGCAATTACTTCTTTTAAAACGTCATTAACATAGAATAGACACCTAGATATTTTTACATTATTTATCATATCATTACTTGGAGTAATTTCTCCTGTTAAAGGATTAATACCATTAGCCATTTTTTCAATATACCCTTGAGCATGCTTTAATAATTCTAGATTCATTTAAGCCATCTCCTTTTTTGTGCATATTATAATACAATTATGCCAAAAAGTCTATAATAACCTATTTTGTTTACTCATATAATAGTTTATTGCTCACTATGCTTTCCTACTAAATTTGCTGGATATATTTCAAACAATCCTATAGAACTAACGGTTAATTCAATAGGAATAAAGCTTTGTTCTAGTTCTTTTTTTATTTTAATTATTTTATCGTAATCTTTATCGACATGAATAGTTATATGAAACTCAAAACTATTAGGATTATATTTTTCAACAGGTAGAATATTATATACCCTTTCTTGTAATTTTTTTAGTTCCCTATTTTCTCTAATTTTAAAATACAATACATAACTATTTTCTCTGCCATTCATTACTTCTATACTGCTAACAGTTATTTTAAAGCTATTAAATTTTATATTTGATAACCTTTTTAATATAAAGTCATTTTCTTCTATATTCCAAGCAGATAAAGTAAAATGATAAGGTAATGTATCTATATTTTTTATATATGGTACTTTACATAATGGTTCTGTTACATTCTTTATAACATTATCTATTTTATTTAAATCTTCTATATTTAAAAGTGATATTAAGGTTATTCTATAGTTCATATTATTATTCCTTTCAATAAATTCCTATAATATAAAACTCACACAATTAAGTGCGAGTATTAATTTCATTATGGAGTATTTACTAAAGATGTCATGCACACTATAGTAAAAAAGTTCATTTGTATTTTATGTATCAATCATAGCGTAGCACTATTTGGTACAATTTTATAGGAAATTTACTAGGAAATTACTAGGAAATTACTAGGAAATGTGATATTATTAATTTGACTGTAATTGGAGGTGTAAAAATGATAGAAGCTATTGAAGATTCACGAACAGAATTTAAAATTAAATTAGTAGATGACTTAGAAGAAACGGTTATAGCCTTTTTGAATAAAGATGGAGGTAGCATCTATATTGGAGTTGATGATAATGGTAATGTAGTTGGATTAAAAAATAATATGGATTTATTTCAACGAAAAATAAAAGATAAAATAATTTCTAGTATCGAACCATCTGTTTTAGGATTATTTGATTTAGAAGTATTTACAAAAGAAGGCAAAAAATACTTAAAGATAACAATAGCGAAAGGATATGAAACTCCATATCATATAAAAGGTATGGGAATGACTCCAGATAGTTGTTTTATTAGAGTTGGTAGTTCTAATGAAAAAATGGATGAACATCTAATAAATAAGATGTTTAGAGAAAGAACAAAAAATTCTTTAAAAAATATTATTTCACCAAGACAAGATTTAACTTTTACTGATTTAAAAATATATTATGCAGAAAAAGGTTTTGATGTAGGTGATAATTTTGAAAGACAATTGGGCTTTTTTACAAGAGACGGAAAATATAATTATGTTGCTTATCTTCTAGCTGATAATAATAGAGTCTCAATTAAAGTTGCCAAATATGTTGGTGAAGATGTTGATGAAATAGAAGAATATTATGAATTTGGTGATTGTTCTTTAGTCAAAGCAACTTATAGAGTACTAGAAAAGTTTAGAACAGAGAATAAAATTTATGCTAAAATAGCATATCCAGAAAGAATTGAACAACCAATGTATGATTATAATGCTGTTAGAGAAGTTATTATCAATGCTATTGTTCATAATGATTGGTCTAATGAATATCCACCAAAATTTGAATTTTTTAGTGATAGATTAGAAATATCCTCATTTGGTGGGATACAAAGTGAATTTACTGAAGAAGAATTTTTAGAAGGATATTCTGCCCCTAAAAATCCAGAACTTATGCGAATTTTTCACGACTTGGAACTTGTTGAGCATTTAGGAACTGGTATAAGAAGAATATTAAAAAAATACGATAAAAGCATCTATCATTTCTTCCCACATTTTATAAGAGTAAGTATCAAATATAATCAAAATGAATTTGACTATGAGAATTCTAACAAAAGAATAGAAAAAATTTCTTATTCTGATATTGTTCTAACAAAAGTTCAAGAAGGAATTATTGGTTTAATAGAAGATAGACCTAGTATTACTCAAGAGGAAATGTCTAATCTGCTAGGTGTAACATCAAGAACAATTAGAAATCATATAAAATTTTTGGTTGAAAACAATTATATAGAAAGAGTTGGGGCTGATAAAAATGGCAAATGGATTATTATTTATAAAAATAATTGAATATATAATGAAAATCGTAGCAGTAAATTGCTATGATTTTTGCTTATATAAAGTGCTTAATTTGTACCTAATTATTTTAAAGCACAATAAAACCCTTGATTTACAAGGGTTAATTTCATTATGGAGCGGATGAGGGAAATCGAATCCCCGTCACAGCCTTGGCAAGGCCATATTCTAACCACTAAACTACATCCGCAAAACAGATACATATATATTGTATCATAAATTCTAAAAGAGGCAAGTGCTTTTTTTGTTACAAACTAAAGTTTTCTTTATTTTTAATGTATTCTTTATAACTAATTAACTTTTTATAGTAATCTAAGGGATTATCTATATCTAATTCTATTAATATAGAATATGCAATAGAACTATTAATTTTAAAGAAACAAGCATCATCTTTTAATAGTTCTTCTATTAATCTATATTTCTTTAAGTCTTCTAACTCTTCTATAGTATTTGCAGTTTCTAACATCTTTACTTTTTTTATTACTAATTCTCTTAAATAATTCATAGACTTCCTCCTTTATTACTAAGGATATCCATATCTATTTTCATAGACGTTTCTATAACTTTACGAGCTTTTCCTTTTGTTAACAATTCTAAGGAACCATCTCTATAGATAAAGTTATATCCTTCTAGATTAGGAATACCCATTGTATAATCGTGTCTATGTTTTCTATCTTCTTTAGGATTATAATTAATTATTTCAGTATATTTTTCTTCTTTAGATTTACCCTTATCTTTTACTTGAACATAAGCTAGATGTTGCTGTTGTTCCTTAGAAAATAATACTTTTATTAAGGTATTTATATAAGCAATAGCAGAAACACTACCTAAATCTTCTTCTAGTAATAAATTATTAATTAAAGAAAAGTTATCTGTAACTTCATCTGTTATTTCTGGTATATTTCGTATTTCAAATGTTTTACAATTAGTAAGATTTTTAATAATTGCATTAGTTCTATCTTCAAAATTAACATAATCTATTTCTGTTGATTTATCTAGATTAAGGCCTAAATCATAAACATTAACTTGCTTAGCACCTAATTCTTCATCACTAATTAAAGCATTAAAACCACTTGGCCTTAGTCCTAACTTACTTCTTGTTAAATCATCCATTTTATAGTTATCATTTTTATCTTTATTTATTATAGTAGCATCAGCATTAAAAATATATCCTTCTTCTTTAAGATAAATGCTATAATGAACTCCACTAATATTAACTACACAAGGAATATTATGCTTAGTTAAGAAGAAAGCATAAAGTTCGGCCCAGTTTTTACATGTTACTTGATTATCTGTTAAATTAATACTATTTATAGGCTTTTCATAAATTCTTTTTAAAAAGTCTAAACTTAAATCTTGTCCAAAAGCTTCAAACTTTTCTGAGAACTCTACTACTTCATTTAAGTTATTATAAAGTTTTAAGGCAATAGAAAGATTATTAGAGTCTAATGGTAAATCTTTCTCTACTCTTTTAATAAACTTTTTACCTGGTTTTACACCTGGAACAAAAGGTTTACCAAATGCTTCTAATGGTTTATCATATCCATAGGGTGTCATATTATCACTCCTTATTATCATTATACAATTTAACGACAGAGTCTAAATTTATCGGAAAGCATAATTAATAGTCAATAACACTATGCAAT
>CAMMMH010000068.1 GCA_946497955.1 uncultured Mycoplasmatota bacterium
AGTCTTGTTATAACTCCATATGCTAACTAAAATTGTAAGATTTATTTTTGAAAATCCCCTTATTTAAATAAATAACATAAAAACTTCAGTCAGACGACATATTTTTTTAATGTTTTATGAAATAATCTTCTTTCAAGGAGATGAAAAACTTTGACTAGTAGATATTCAAAAGAAAGACTTTCTCTTATAGTAAGAAAGAACATTAGAAAATATCGTCTTATGCGCAAGTATACACTACAAGAATTAGCAGATTTGACTGGATTAACTCATGGTTATGTAAGAGATTTAGAATGTTTTTCCATAGAAAAAACGCCTCTTTTAGAGACGGTAGGAAAATTTGCAGATGCATTAGAAATAGATATAAGACAGTTATTTGATGATATAAAAGAATAGTAATTAGATAGTCTTTGAAGAATCAAGACTATCATTTTTATTATAAGTAATATTCCACATCTTCTGTGGAATAAGGACTGCTTTAATATAAGCTAGCTTTCCATCAGAACTAATTTTAACATCAATAATCTTTGAAAGACTACTTTTATTAATTAAGTATTCATTCTGTACTTTAGAATAACTTAAATTATCATCAATTAAAGGAATACCATCATTAGATTCTTCTGGTATTAAATATTCTATTTCTATGTTACAAAACTCATGATATTCTAACTCTCTATTAAAAAAGCTTTTATCTCTTACTAAAGAAGTACTAGTAAAACCACTTTCATAATAATATTTATTTTCTAAGCTTTTTAAGTCTTCTAATGAACTTATTCCATAACCTTTAAAACTATCTAAAGAGACACCTCTATAAGTCTTAATATTTGAAGAAAGAGTAGGTGATTTTTCTATACATTCACTTAAATTATCAGCATAATCTAAATATTTACTTTTCATCTCATCAGTTAATAGTCCATTAGTATCATAGTTCCAAATTCCGCTTAAAAGAGAATTAAAACGTCTGAAAGCAATTCCAGTATATGCTCTAATATTATCAATATCACTTCTAGAATTATTATTATAAAAGTCTGCTAAGTAATCTATAAAAAATGCACTTACTTCTTCTAAAGAAGAAAATTCAACAAAATTTCTCTTACTAACATTATTAACAAAAGTATCAAGTTCTGTTTGTTTATCTATGCCAATATATTTTAAAATTAAGTTTACTGTTTTATTTCCATCCATAATACCTACATCTCTTTTCTAAATACATTAGTATCTCTAATAATAAAACCATTTTTTAAATACAAACGATTTGCCGCTTCCCTAGAAGACCTAGAAGTTAATTCTATATAACTAACATTATCATCTTTTGCCATATCAAAAATAAACTCTAACATCTTGGTAGCAATACCAACATTTTGATAATTACTATCTACACATACATAAGATAAAAAATAGTAATAACTATTCTTAAAAGGATTATTTAACTTATCAATTCTAATATAACCAACTATTTTTTTATTAAGTAAAGCGACTATCCCAAAACTATTAATATTATCATCTATAGATTTTATATTATCACTGATATTAAAGTTATCTTTTAATAAATCTATAACTTCAAAAAAATCATCATTATCATATTTTCTAATAACCAAATTATCCATAAACTTCCTCCAAACTATCTTTTCTAATGCAATTATACCAATTATTTACAGAAAAATACAAAAAAATTAATATTTTCCTGTATAATAATTATGGAGGTATATATATGACAAAAATAAAAAACAACTATACTAAAACAATTTTATCTTATATTGTAATTATTTTAGGTGCCATGCTAGCAGCATATTCATTAGATACTTTTCTAATACCTAATAATATTCTAGATGGAGGAGTTACAGGTATTTCTATCATTGTTTCTAAAGTGTTTTCAATACCGATGAGTTTACTTGTTATCCTTATTAATATCCCTTTTGTTTATATAGGATATCGTAATTTAGGAAGAAGCTTTTTAATAAGAACAATAGTTAGTATGCTAACTTTTTCTCTTGCCCTTAGTTTCTTTGAGTCATTCCATGAAGTTACAGATGAAATATTACTTGCCACTATCTTTGGAGGAGTTTTACTAGGAATAGGAGTAGGACTAGTTATAAGATTTGGAGCCTGTGTTGATGGAACAGAATCAGTCGCTCTTGTTATAAGTAAGAAAACATCTTTATCAGTAGGACAAATTGTAATGCTATTTAACTTTATTATTTATAGTATCGCTGCCCTTACCTTTGGAATAGATAGAGCCCTATATTCTGTTTTAACATACTTTATAACTTTTAAAATAATAGATCTTGTCTCAGAAGGATTAGAGCAAGCGAAAGCGGCTTTAATAGTAACTGAAAAGGGAACAGATATGGCTAATGAAATATATAAAAGACTTGGTAGAACTGTAACTAAAATAAATGGTAGTGGTCTTTTATCAGGAGAAAAGGAAGTAATGTATTGTGTATTAACAAGAATAGAAGTCTTTGAACTTAAAAAGATTGCTAATGAAATGGATGAGAGTGCTTTTATAACTATTTTAGATGTTTCTGATATCATAGGTAATCATATTAAGTCTACTAAACACTTAAAGACTAAAAGAGATACAAATAAAATTAAAGTATAACAACTATAAATAATAGCATATAGTTAAAGTGTAAGGAGTTGATACTTTGACTATATATACTGTACAGCGTGGTGATACTCTTTATGGTATCGCTAGAAAATTTGGTACAACAGTAAGAGAAATAACTGATTTAAATGGATTATCTAATGTAAATCGTTTAATGATAGGACAAGCTCTAGTAATACCAACAAAAGTATTACCTGGTATCTTAGTAAATGGTTATGCTTATCCAACTATTAGTGATATAACATTATCTTTAACTCTACCTAGCTTAACATTTTTAAGCATCTTTAGTTATCAAGTAACAAGTGATGGTAACCTAAAGGAAATAAATGATAGTAGAGTTATAACGGCAGCGAAGGATACTAATACACTTCCTATGCTAGTAATGACTAATATAGGTTCTACTGGTAGATTTGATAGTGACCTAGCCCATGCAATTCTTGCAAATGAAGCTGTTCAAGATAGATTAATATCTAATTTAATAACAATACTAAGAAACAAAGGCTATGCTGGAGTTGATATTGATTTTGAATATGTATATCCTATGGATAGAGAATTATATAATAGTTTTCTAGAAAAAGTTGTAACAAGACTACGAGAAGAAGAGTTTATCATCACAACTGCCCTTGCACCTAAAGTAAGAGCTAACCAAGTAGGAACTTTATATGAAGCTCATGATTATGCCACTCATGGAAGACTAGTAGATCATGTTATTATAATGACTTATGAATGGGGTTATACTTATGGACCACCTATGGCTGTGGCACCGCTTAATCAAGTAGAAAGAGTAATACAGTATGCTGTTACCGAAATACCTAGTAAAAAGATTTTAATGGGTATACCAAATTATGGTTATGACTGGACACTACCTTATGAACAAGGTAGACCTGCTAAATCAATATCTAATACTAATGCTGTTGCTTTAGCAGCTGAAAAAGGAGTAGAAATTCAGTTTGATCCTGTTGCCAAAGCCCCATACTTTTATTATAAAGATGAAAGTGGAGCCTTACATATAGTTTGGTTTGAAGATGCTAGAAGTATAAAAGCTAAGTTAGATCTTGTTACTAAGTATAATTTAGGTGGTATTTCCATATGGACGGTTATGAATTATTTTCCGCAAGCTTATGCTGTTTTAAATAGCAATTTTAAAGTAGAGAAGGGATAAAAAAGAAAAAGGCTAACAAAGTCTTTTTAATATGTAAAAAAATCTTTATCATGTGAGCTAATCTAGATATTTTATGAATATTCTTGATTTTTCTATAGTAGATGTGCTAGTTTTGTGTTGAAGAGTTCTTAGTTAATTGCAATGTTTGTTAGAAATTTTACATTTTTTAGGAGGCTATGTTTTATGGATGATATTAATAGATTACAAAAGATGATTGATGAATGTAATGATATTGTATTTTTTGGTGGAGCAGGTGTTTCAACAGAAAGTGGACTAAAAGATTTTAGAAGTAAAGATGGACTTTATAATATGAAGTATAAGTATCCTCCAGAAGAAATTTTAAGCCACAGCTTTTTTATAAATAATACGGAAGAGTTTTATAAATTCTATAAAGATAAAATGAATGCCTTAAACATTTTACCAAATGTATGTCATGAATATTTAACTAAATTAGAAAAAACTGGTAAATTAAAAGCAATTATTACTCAGAATATTGATGGCCTACATCAAAAATCTGGTAGTAGTAATGTTTTAGAGTTGCATGGTACTATTTATAAAAACTATTGTCTTAAATGTGGTAAACAGTATGATGCTCCCTATATATTTAATAGTGAAGGAATTCCTAAATGTGAATGTGGGGGAATTATTAAACCAAAGGTAGTTTTATATGAAGAAGCACTCGATGATGAAGTAGTAGATAAAGCTATTGAGGAGATTAGTAAAGCAGATTTATTGATAGTTGCTGGTACTTCTTTAACAGTTTATCCAGCTAGTAGTTTTGTTAGATATTTTAAGGGAAAGTATTTAGTTATCATTAATAACGATGAAACAAATTATGATGGTATGGCAGATTTAGTTATACATAAGAGAATTGGTGATGTTTTTAAACAATTAAAAATATAGGTGCTTATTATTGACACCTATTTTTGTATGTATTTATATGAACAAAAAAACTCTCATAAAGAGAGTTAATAATCTAACTGGTCGGGAAGACAGGATTTGAACCTGCAACCCCTTGGTCCCAAACCAAGTGCTCTACCAAGTTGAGCCACTTCCCGATATAATGGTGCGCTCGAAGGGATTCGAACCCCTGACCTTTTGGTTCGTAGCCAAACGCTCTATCCAACTGAGCTACGAGCGCAGCTACATAGGTCTTTCTTTAAAACTGATACTATATTATCACTGTTTTCTCACTTCGTCAAGTAAAATCTGAAAATTGGGTGTAAAAAATTTTTGTAGGTAAAATTATAATATGTTATCCTAATTATAGG
>CAMMMH010000069.1 GCA_946497955.1 uncultured Mycoplasmatota bacterium
AATTTAATTTTGAAATTTCTCTAAGGTTTAACATTAAATAAATTAAATATTAACAGCTATTTAAATAATGGACTTTATTGGTGGCTATTGACACCATATAATAATGCTATTAATAATTTTTTTGTATTAAATACTGGTCAAGTTAATTCTCTTTCTGTTACGAATAATTATGGTGTGCGGCCATCTATAAATTTAAAGTCTGAAATAAAGGTGGAGTCAGGAGAAGGAACAGTAGATAATCCCTATAGATTAGAAGGAGATAATGATAGTAATCTATCAGGTACACTACTAAACACAAGATATAGTGGTGAATATATAAATTTTGGAACTGGAGAAAATAATTTATATCGAATAGTTAGTCACGAAACTAAAGGACTAACAAAGATAGTTAGTGCAAAATCATTAAAAGAAAATGGAACTATTAAAACTGTGACTTTTGGAGATAGTGTATTTTATTCTAGCACAAATACAACAGGAAGTTTTCTTAATGGAGAATATTTAACTGATGGAGAATATTTAACAAGTGAACAAGTTAATATGATAGAAGATAATACAACTTGGTATTTAGGAACAGTAGGAAGTGGGGTTAGTTATAGATTAGCTAAATATAAAGATGTCAGTATGTCTGAATATGCTACAAATACAAATGCTAAAGTAGGCTTATTAAGGTTTGGGGAATTAATGGCCGGGCAATTTGATAGGAGTGAAAATAATGTAAATTATTGGACTTTAACACCATATAGTACGTCTCACGTGCGTTACGTAGGTAGCAACGGCGCTGCGTCCTTCAACTATCCGGACAGGGCTAACGACGTTTATCCTGCTCTAAACTTAAAATCTAACGTCATAATAACTGGGGGTGATGGTACTAAAAATTCGCCTTTCACCCTTGATTTAGCTCCATAAAACAACAAAAATTACGAAAATTCGTAATTTTTTTCAAAAAACTATTGATTAATAGTATACCCTGTGTTACATTATTAGCAGGAGGGAGACTTATGGACAAAAATAAAGAAGATAAGTTAAAAGAATTAGAGTATGATTTTGTACAAGATTTTATTAAATTAAGAAAGGATAATCACTTAACTCAAGAAGCTATGGCTAATCAATCTGGAGTTATTAGATTAACTATTACAAGAATTGAAAATTTAATAACATCACCACAAATTAATACACTTATCAAAATATTAGAACCAGTTGGTTATACTGTTAAGATAGTACCAATTGATAAGAAAAAGAAAAGTAAAAAAGATTAGAAAAAGTTCTAGTCTTTTTTTTAATTATAATTTATACTAATTCTTAGGAAGTGAAGACGATGAAGAATATTACCTTATTACCAGCAGATACCTATATAGTAGTTAATAAAACAGTCCTTCATGAAGAAGATAGACGTCTTTTAACTATGCTTTATCAACCTATAATAGGTTATACTGCTGTTAGTCTTTACTTTACTTTAATAGATGACTTAGATGAGTTTAATCGTCTTAGCGATGATTTAAATCATCATCATTTAATGAGTATAATGCAACTTAGACTTGAAGATATTATGATAGCAAGAGAAAAGTTAGAGGCAGTTGGACTTTTAAAAACTTATTTGAAAAAGGGAAGTGTTAATAATTATGTTTATCTTTTATATTCTCCGATAAGTGCTAATGAGTTTTTTAATCATCCCATATTAAATATTGTTCTATACAATAATATTGGTAAAAAAGAATATGATAAACGCTTAGAGATGTTTAAAGTACCAAGAGTCAGATTAACTGATTATGAAGATATCTCTCATAAATTTAATGAAGTATTTAAAAGTAGTAACCTAAAACCATTTGAAGTAATAGAAGATATAGAAAAAAAAGAAACATCATCTATAGTCTTAGATGATATGATAGACTTTAATCTTTTAATATCATCAATTCCTAGTGGCCTTGTTAGTAATAGATGCTTTGATAAAGAGACTAAAAAACTAATTAATAATCTTGCTTTAGTCTATAATATTGATACAGAGAGAATGAGTGGCCTTGTTAGGACTTCTTTAAATGAGAAAGGTCTAATAGATAAAACACTTTTAAGAAAGAATTGTCGTAACTACTATTCTTTTGAAAACGTAGGAAATCTTCCAACTCTTGTTTATCAAACACAACCAGACTATTTAAAGAAACCAGAAGGTGATACTTCTAAATGGGCTAAAATGGCTTATACTTTTGAAAATACTAGTCCTTATGACTATTTAAAAAGTAAAATGAAAGGGGCAGAACCTACTAAAAGAGATTTAAACTTAATAGAAGATTTGATGATAGACCAAAAGCTCAGTGCCGGAGTAGTTAATGTTCTTATTTCTTATGCTTTGAAGATAAATAATCAGAAGTTAAATCGTAACTACTTAGAAACAATTGCAGGACAGTGGAAACGTCTTAATATTGAAACAGTTGAAGAAGCGATGAGACTAACAGAAAAAGAATATAAAAAGATGAAAAAAGTTGCTACTAATACAACTAAGAGTAAAACTGTTTCTAAAAAACTATCTAAAGAAGAGATATTACCTGATTGGTTTGGTAAAGAATTAGATACTGATAATACTAATGAAGAAGAACAAGAGGAGTTAGATAAGATTATAGACAGTCTTGTCTAATAGATGAAAATATGCTATAATATGTCTTAATTAAAGGGGGTTCTATTATGACTAATACAAGAGATTTATTAATTAGAAAATATATTATAGATATAGTTTTTGTAGTAGTAGTTATCTCATTACTTACTTGGTTTTGGTTTGGACCATATCAACATAAAGTTAGAATAAGAGAGTCTTTAATGGCAAACAATATTGAATTTAATAAAGATATCGCTTATACAGGTTTTGATTATATAGATATCTCTTCTAATAAAGTTACTAAAGACTTAACTGTTTCTAATGATAGTGATAAAGAAATAAGCTTTATTATTAACTTTAATAACATAACAAGTGATAATAATAACTATATTAGTTATATTTTAACCGATAATGAAGGGTATCAAAGTGATATAAGAAATTTATCACTTGATGGTTATATTCTAGAAAATAATTTAGGCAATAATGAGACTAAGACTTATACTATTACTATGTGGACTAATGATAGTGAAGATATTAGTGGTAATTTAAATATAATTTTAAATCCTACTATGACTTAACAAATATAAAAAGATATGCTAAAATATAGTTGTCTTTTTAATTTGTCCCCATAGTTCAACGGATAGAACAAGGCCCTCCTAAGGCTTAGATGAAGGTTCGATTCCCTCTGGGGACGCCATTTAATGTAAATTCCATTGATTTAAATCATTTTTAAATAAAGAAAGGAGTGAGTTTTTATGTTAGATAAACAACAATTTATTGAAGAAGAAAAAGATTGTGCATCTATGTTAGGACTTACTCTCAAAGAATACAGAAAGAGCTTAAAAAATAGAAAAGTCCACGATTATAATAAAAAAAGTGATACAAGTAGAAAATATGATAATTCAATATTAAAAAGTCTAGGACTATCAGAAAAAGATTTAAAACGCAAGAGGGTATTGTAGTATGAACGCAGAAATCGGTGAAATTTGGTTAGTAACAATTCCAATATTAGAAATTGACAAAAATAATGATATTAATGTTAAATTACAACGAAGACCGTGTCTTATTTTAGATGATGGACGTGGATTGATTGTTGAAGAAGATAATAGAAACTTTCATGTTTTAAAATTAACTACACAATATGATAGATATAAAAGAAAATTAATAAAAGATTGGCGAAAAATAGGTTTAGCAAAAAAGTCATATATTAGAATAGAAATGCCAATAAAAATAGAAAAAGCTCAATTTGATAGAAAGATTGCTAAACTTCCAGAAGAAGAGCTGATGTCTGTATACAATGAAGTATATAATATAATCAATACAGAAGCTTTAGCAAAAATTTCAAAGAAATATAAAGAGAGAAGAAAAGAAAAATTAGTAGCATAATTATATAATTATTTTCTATAGAATATCGTTATTAATATCTTTGACAAGTATCATAAAATATGATGCTATGAATATGCAAAAGAAATTTGCATAAAAAAGCTATATTCTAATCTTGCCTGTTAGATGTTATCTCCACAATTGTGGTCGACACCATACTTCTAGGAAGAAGTTAGGTGTCTTTTTCTTTTCAGGATAAAATAATGAAAAAAAGTTAAAAAACCGTAGAATCTTTGATATATAAAG
>CAMMMH010000070.1 GCA_946497955.1 uncultured Mycoplasmatota bacterium
TCTCAATAGTTATATCTTCCTTAATTTTAGATAACTTAACTAACCATAGGATGAGGAAGTAATCCCTATAATTATATTTGGTATAGTGGTAAATTATGGAGAGTAGTAAGCATTGATCCAAGTGATAATAGTGTTAAATTAATAACACAGTGGGATATAAGTACCATAGCATATAATACAGGTAGTAATACAACTTTTATAAATAGTTCTGCAAATCAATGGCTAAATGATACAAGTGTAGATGGTTTTCTAGGTAATTTAAGAAGTCCTGAGTCTTTTATAAAGATGGATAGTAAATGGAATGTAAGCGAGATGTCTGATACAAGTAAACCTCCTTCAAGTGAAGATGGAGGAACTATAGTAGAAACACCTGTTGGCTTATTAAATGTTTATGAGTATAATATGACTGGTGGCAGTAATAGTTATTTAAATAATAGTCTTTATTGGTGGACTATAACTGCAAATAGTTCTTCAACTAATTATATAGTTAGTTATGATGGCTCTATTGGAACACTTGGAGTTACAAATGGTCGTGGTATAAGACCAGTGGTAAATTTAAATCATGATATTAAAATAGTAGCAGGAGATGGCAGTAGTGATAATCCATATCGACTTGAAGGAGATAATGACAATAATCTATCAGGAACACTATTAAATACAAGATATAGTGGGGAATATATAAGTTTTGGAATAGGAGAAAACAACTTATATCGAATAGTAAGTCATGAAACAGAGGGACTAACTAAAGTTGTTCTATCAGGAGAATTAAGAGAGAATGGAAGTAGGAAAAATATGCCTTGGGGGAATGATTCCACTTATTTAGGTAGTAATGTTGTAAACTTCATTAACGGAGAATATTTGACTAGTGGTAATTATCTAACAAGTGAACAAGTTAATATGATAGAAGATAATACTACTTGGTATTTAGGAACTGATAAAAATAATGCTGAGATAGTTAATTCAAAAGTTGGTTTACTCAGACGTAGAGAATTAATGGCAGGTCAATTTAATATACATTATTATAACGCAAATTATTATGTTTTAACAGAAAATGGACAGTTAAGAGTTTTTGCTATATATGCTAGAGATGAACTTAATAATATTGATGCTAAAATAGGTGCTGGTTCAATTAAACCTGCCTTCAATCTAAAACAAAATGTCATCATAACTGGAGGAGATGGCACCCTACAAAATCCATTCCAGATTGCCTTAGAATAGAAAATTAAAGAGACCTTAAATTTGGTCTCTTTAACTATTACTATGATATAACTCTTCTCTAATATTATCTAAGTTCTGATTCATAAGAGTTAAATAATCAGTTTCTGTTTCTCTTTGGTCATCATTCAAAACTATTATTCTATTAGAATTAATGACCTCTAAACTATTAGGATAAGTATTAATTAGATTTTGAACATTATTAGTAGTCTTAACATCTTCATAACTAAATATTTTTGTAATATCACCATTTTCTACTAAATCATTTATTTCAACTAAATCTTTTTCACTAGTATCATCATTTAATATATAAACTTTAACTCCATATTTTTCTAAGAATTTATAATTATTATCAGTTGCAACTATAGTCTTATAAGGAGCACTTTCAACAGCAAGTCTAATATCAGCATCAAGTTCTGAAATATCAACTTTTAACTCTTCATAATTTTTATCTATTTCTTCTTTTAAATAATTATTTTCTATATATTCTTTTAATCCAAGTCTTACATTCTGACTCATCATAAGCATAAATGATGGGTCTAACCATACTTCTTCCATATTATAGTCATTATCAAGAACATAAGAGCTATCTATTATCTTTAAATTTTCATTATAATCTAACAAGTCAACTGCTAACTTTCTTTCTCTATCAACTAATCCTGTATAGATAAATAAGTCTTTACTAGCGAAATCTCTTTTTTGCTTATTAGTAAATTTATAATCACTAGTATCAACTCCATCAGGATAGATATTACTAACTTTAGCATGCTCTCCATAAAGCCTTTCTATAATATATTCATTAGGATAATTAGTAGTAACTATCTCAATATCCTCCATATCATCACTTTTACAACCTGTAGTAGTTAATAAAATTGCTATACCAAGAAAAGCAATCTTACCTAAATTTTTAACACTTCTTTTCATTCTTTTTCTCCTCTCTAATAACTGGGTCATATCCAAACCTTGCTCCAGGGTGACATCTAAGTATTCTTTTAAAGCCAAGAAAAAGTCCCTTTATAGAACCATATTCTTCTATCGCTTCAATAGTATAATTAGAACAAGTAGGATAAAAATGACAAGCCCCATGACTTGTTAGTGGCATCTTTTGATAAAGATGAATTAAACTAATTAATATTTTTTTCATATTTCTATTGTACAATAAAAATTAGTGTTAATCAATTAGAAGTGAAAAATTAACCTAATAAGAAGTGAGATATTAACATAAAGATAAAACCTATACTAAAAAAGATAAAGGTTAGTTTTCTTTTTTTATAACTTAAAGACTCAGTTAATAATTCATAAATACTAATATGTATCATAATCCCTGCAATTATAGATAGAATTATACTCATAATAAAGTTATTAATAATATTTGATAAAAATAAATAAGCAAGTATCGCTCCTAAAGGTTCTGATAAGCCAGATATCAAAGTATAAAGGAAAGCTTTAAGTCTTGATTTAGTACTAAAGTATATAGGAATAGCAATACTTATTCCTTCTGGGATATTATGAAAACTAATAGCAAGGGCCAAAGATAAGCCAAGACTCATATTAGTAGAACTAGAAAGAAAAGTTGCTACTCCTTCAGGAATATTATGCATAATAATAGCAAGCATTGAAACAAGACCTAATCTATATAGTTTTTTATTACTAATAGATTTATTATCATTACTAGGTAAGAACTTGTCTATTAACATTGATGCAATTATACCAAGACAAATAAATATTAATAAAAATAAAAGAGCAGGGAATCCTTTAAATATAGAAGTTAATAGATTAAAAGATTCAGGGATTAAATCAGTAAGAGATACACAAATCATCACGCCGCTTGCAAAAGATAGTGATGCTAAGATAATATATTTTTCATTCTTTAACTTAAAAAGTAGAGGAATAAAACCAATTAAAGTAGAAAGACCTGCTAAAGTAGATAAAATAAATGCATAAGTAAAGTTAGACATAGTATCACTGTTTCCTTTTCAGTAATAAATATGCTAAAAAAAGAGAATTTATGATATTGATATGATTATTATAAAGTGATACAATATACTCACGCTTAAGGGGGATAGTTATGTTTATAGATGATAAAATAAAAGAATATATAGAACATGAAAAGAAAGAATGGCAAGCATGTAAAGAACTATGGGAAAAAATAAAAGATGAAATAAAAAGAGAGAAAGAGTTACAGAAATATGTTTCTACTTATGAAAATGATTCTCTACATCAACAAATGAAAGAAGATTTTGATAAAGTTTTGGATAATATAGAATCTCTTGCTAATACTTTTAATTTTAAAACTGGTATAGAGATATCTATTTTTAATGCTATTTTAATTCATGAAGGATATTTATCTTTAATATGTAGATATTCTTATAAAGAAGGTCTAAAAGATATTAAAGAGTTTCTTGATGATAAAACATTACATGCTGCTTTAAAAATATTTACTGGTATTGGCTGTTGTCGTCATACTGCAGCTTTTACTAAGAAAGTACTTGATAGATTTAATATTGAAAACAATATGGTTAGTGTTGATGCTAATGAGATAGACTATAATATAAATGAAATTAGACTTTTTTTAAGTAATATTCATAAGAATATGTCTAATAATCCTAATCATGTAATTAATTTTATAAGCGAAAATGATTATAACTATTTTCTTGATTTAACCTCAAGTCAATTTAAAATATTTGGTGCATCTAACGGGTTTGCTTCTTCAATTGATGATTATAATTTGGTTTTTCCATTATATAGTTATGATTATAGTTTGTGGAATGATGAGTTCATAGATTATAGAAAAGTACCACCGATTTCTAGAGAAAAAGCTGATGAATTAATAGACCTGTTCGGCAAGCTCAATTATAAATTTTGATTATATAAACAACAAATT
>CAMMMH010000071.1 GCA_946497955.1 uncultured Mycoplasmatota bacterium
TTATACCACGAGTTCTTTCATCTTTTTTATTTTCCGATAAATTTAGACTCCGTCAGTACTCTTGGAATTTTGACATTTATAAAAAAAAATGTTATTATGAATACACAGGAGAAATTTACATAAAATAAAAAATGGGAACATTCAGCTTAGCAACGTTGAATGTCTACCCAAATTTAATTAGGTTGACATTTAATTCAAATGCGAATTAAGTGTCATTTTTTTATTACTACTATCATAATGATAAGGAGAAATAAAATGATAGCAATGAGTTTCAGAACTTTTATGATAAAAGTCTTAGTTTTCATTTTTATCAAACCTCCTTTCCTAGGATGGAGGTAGACACTCAAGATAACTGATGTTCCCTATAAAAAGTATACTATTAATAACTAAGGATGACAATAGAATAAAACAAATTTTCTATAAAAAATAATAATTGTATCTCTATAAAAACATTGATATAATACTTATAGAATAGAAGGTGTTATTTATGAGAATTGGTATGATTATTTTATTTGCGATTCTTTATATCGCTTTAATCGCTTTATTTATATTAGGTTATAAAAAGAAACAGAAAAAAGTATGGGTAACTAGTTTAGTACTATTTCTAATCGCTTTAGTTGCCACTATCATCATAACAAGCATATATGCTTAAAAAATACTGTCAAGAATAGTATTTTTTTTAATGAAACTTTACATTTAATGGTATAATAAAAATGTAAGGAGGTATGAAAGAATGAGAGAAGAATGGAAAGGCTTCAAAGAAGGAGTCTGGACTAAAGAAATAAATGTTAGTGACTTTATTAAAACTAACTATAAAGGATATGACGGAGATGAAAGTTTCCTAGAAGGAACTACAGAGAAAACTGATAGAGTTTGGGGAAAATGTAGTGACTTATTAAAAGAAGAACTAAAAAAACACGTTCTTGATATTGATGTAGACCATATGTCAGGTATTAATGCTTTTAAGCCAGGTTATATCAGTAAAGATGATGATGTAATCGTAGGACTTCAAACAGATGCTCCACTTAAAAGAATAGTTAATCCATATGGTGGAATTAGAATGGTTTATCAAGAGTTAGATGCTTATGGATACAAACTAAATCCTGAAGTTGATAAATATTTTAATGAATACCGTAAAACTCATAATCAAGGTGTTTTTGATGCTTATACACCAGAGATTAGAAAAGCAAGACATGTTGGACTATTAACAGGACTACCTGATGCTTATGGTAGAGGTAGAATAATTGGTGACTATAGACGTGTCGCTTTATATGGTATTGACTATTTAATGGAACAAAAGAAAGATGAGTGGGATAATAAACTATTAGGACCAATGACTAATGACTTAATAGAGTTAAGAGAAGAAGTATCTATGCAATATAGAGCTTTAGATGAGATTAAGAAAATGGCTAAAGGTTATGGTTTTGATATCTCAAGACCTGCTAAAAATGCTAAGGAAGCAGTACAATGGACTTACTTTGGTTATTTAGCATCTGTAAAAGAAAATAATGGTGCGGCTATGAGTTTAGGTAGAGTAGATGCTTTCTTTGATATTTACTTTGAAAGAGATTTAAATGATGGAACAATAACTGAAAAAGAAATTCAAGAGATTATTGACCAGTTTGTTATTAAATTAAGATTAGTTAGACACTTAAGAACTCCAGAATATGATGAATTATTCTCAGGTGATCCAACTTGGGTAACAGCCTCTATTGGTGGTGTTACTAATGAAGGAAAGAGTATGGTAACTAAGACAAGTTATCGTATCTTACATACTCTAACTAACCTAGATACAGCTCCTGAACCAAATATGACTGTATTATGGGCGAGAGGATTACCTGAAAACTTCAAGAAATATTGTGCTAAGATGAGTATTGAAACAGATGCTATCCAATATGAAAATGATGATGTAATGCGTCCAGTATATGGTGATGACTATGCTATCGCTTGTTGTGTATCTGCCATGCGTGAAGGAAAAGATATGCAATTCTTTGGAGCACGTTGTAATCTTGCTAAAGCCCTTTTATATGCTATTAATGGAGGTGTTGATGAAGTTAAAGGTGACCTAGTTGTTGAAGGTTTCCCTAAGATGACTGATGAAGTACTTGATTATGATAAGGTAAAAGATGCATATTTAAAGATGATAGAAAAAGTTGCCGAAGTTTACTCTAATGCTATGAATATCATTCACTATATGCATGATAAATATGCTTATGAAGCAGGACAAATGGCTTTACATGATACAAATGTAAATCGTCTAATGGCTTATGGTGTTGCCGGACTATCAGTTGCAACAGACTCACTTTCTGCTATTAAATATGCTAAAGTAAAACCAATTAGAAATGAAGATGGTATTGCTATTGACTTTGAGGTAGAAGGAGACTATCCAAAATATGGTAATGATGATGATAGAGTAGATAACATTGCTAAAGAAATTCTTGAAAAGATGTATAAAGAGTTATCTAAACATAAATGTTATCGTAATGCTACCCCAACATTATCAGTATTAACAATTACATCAAATGTTGTGTATGGTAGTAAAACAGGGTCTACTCCAGATGGACGTAAAGCCGGTGAACCATTCGCACCAGGAGCAAATCCAATGCATGGAAGAGATTCAAGCGGTGCCATTGCATCCCTTAACTCAGTTGCAAAACTTAACTATGCTGACTGTTGTCGTGATGGTATTTCTAATACATTCTCAATTGTTCCATCATCTTTAGGACATAGTAAAGATGAACAAATTGATAACTTAGTAAGCCTACTTGATGGTTACTTTGTACAAGGAGCACATCACTTAAACGTTAATGTTTTACAAAAAGAAATGTTAATAGATGCTATGAATAATCCAGATAAATATCCATTATTAACAATTAGAGTATCAGGTTATGCTGTTAGATTTAATCGTCTAACAAGAAAGCAACAAGAAGAAGTTATATCAAGAACTTTCCATGAGAAGATGTAAATGAAAGGTAGTATAGATTCAATTGAAACCTTTGGTCTTGTCGATGGACCAGGTATTAGAACTGTAATCTTTCTAGATGGCTGTACTCTAAGATGTAAATACTGTCATAACCCTGAAACATGGGCGATGAACGAAGTAAACTATGATACAGATGCACTAGTTAAAAAAATTCTTCGTAATAAACCTTATTTTAAAAGAAATAATGGTGGTGTAACTTTCTCTGGAGGTGAACCTCTTTTACAGATTAATTTCTTATTAGATATCTGTAAGAAACTAAAAAAAGAAGGTATCCATATTGCCTTAGATACTGCCGGTGTTGGTATTGATAAGTATAAAGAAATACTAGAGTTAATTGACCTTGTTATTTTAGATATAAAGCACGTTACCAAAGAAGGCTATAAGGAATTAACTGGAAGAGATATTGATGAGAGTGAAAAGTTCATCGAAGAGTTAAATAAGAGTGGTAAACCAGTATGGATTAGACAAGTAATTGTTCCAGGTATTATGGATAATGATGAATATTTAGATGGACTAGTAGAATATTTAAAGAAAATAAAAAATATCGAAAAAATAGAATTTCTACCATTCCATCATCTAGGTTTTGAAAAATATCAAAAACTTAATATTCCTAATCCCTTAAAAGATACATCTGAGATGGATGTTAATAAATGTGATGAACTATATAAAAAGTTTATGAAAAAATATGAGAAGTCTAGAAAATAGGCTTCTTTTTACTTAAAATAGACTAAAAATCTTGATTTCGTGTATAATGTAATTATGGAGGTAACTTTATGCAAAGAAAAATTTATGATAAGTTAGTTAAATGGAAAGAGGATTCTAATGGAAAAACAGCTCTTCTTATAGATGGAGCAAGACGTGTTGGAAAAAGTTACATAGTAGAAGAGTTTGCTAAAAACAATTATAAAAGTTATATTATGATAGACTTTAATAGAGCACCACTTGAAATTAAAAATTTATTTGATTTATATTTGGATGACTTAGATAATTTATTAGAGTTGTTCGAAAACTAAAATTAGGTGATATCTAAATTAAAAAGA
>CAMMMH010000072.1 GCA_946497955.1 uncultured Mycoplasmatota bacterium
CCTATAATTAGGATAACATATTATAATTTTACCTACAAAAATTTTTTACACCCAAGGTAATAGTTTTGGTTTTAAATATTATTGATAGATGATATAATTAAATTGATGTTTATACTGTAAATTAGTAATTGTTTTTAATGTATATAAATATTATAATGAATTTTAATCTGTTAGAAAAAAGTATTTTGTTAGGAGGAATTTTGATGAGAAAAGTAATAGTAATAACAGGTGGTAGTGATGGTTTAGGAAGGGCTCTAACTGAATCACTTTCTAAAGAAAATGATGTAGTAATTTTAGCAACTAATGAACAAAAATTAATTGAAGTTGCTAATCATAATAACTGTAAATATAAAGTTTGTGATGTAAGTAACTATAAATTAGTAGAAAAATGTATTAAACAAATTATAGATGATTGTGGAACAATAGATGTATTAATTAATAATGCCGGACTTTGGATTCAAGAAGAATTAGATATAAATGATAGTGATAGAATAAATTCAGTTGTTGATGTTAATTTACTGGGGGTTATTAATTGTTCTAAAGCAGTGATTCCAATTATGAAAAATAAAAAAGAAGGATTAATAATTAATATTAATTCACAAGCTGGAATAAATCATAAAGCTGAAAGAGTTGTATATAATGCTACAAAATGGTGAGTAACTGGTTTTTCAAAATCTTTGCAGGACGAAGTCGCAAAATATGGTATACGAGTAACTAATGTTATGCCAGGTATGATGAAAACAAATATGTTTAAAAAAATGAATATTCAAAAAAATATGGATAATGGGCTTGATACAAAAGAAGTTGCTAGACTAATTAAATTTATAATTGATACACCTTCTGATGTAGTCATACCAGAAGTGGGAATAAAAAATATTAATAATTAAGGTTAGAAAAAATATTAAGTTAAATAAAAATTAATTATAAATTGATTGGTAAAAGTAAATCATATAAAGGCTGTGATTTAGATGATATATATTGCACATTATAAATCGCCAATTGGTGAAATTTTACTTGCTTCTAAAAATAATAAACTAATAGGTTTATGGCTAGAAGGACAGAAGTATTATCTTTCTAACATAAAAGAAGAAATGAAAGAAGAAGATAGAGAAATATTAGTTAAGACTAAAGAGTGGTTAGATAGATATTTTAAGGGAGAAAAGCCTAGTATAAATGAACTTGATTTAAGTCCTTTAGGAAGTGATTTTAGAAAAAGGGTATGGAAAATACTTTGTGGAATACCTTATGGAGAAGTTATTACTTATAAAGATATTGCCAATATGGTTACTAAGGAAAAAATGTCTTGTCAAGCGATAGGTAATGCAGTTAGTCATAATCCTATTTCCATAATTATACCGTGCCATAGAGTAGTGGGATCAAATGGTAGTTTAACAGGTTATGCAGGTGGTATTGATAAGAAAGTTTATTTATTAAAGCATGAAAATGTTAATATGGAAAAATTATTTATTCCAAAGAAAGGTAAATAATATGATTAAAAGATGTAAGTGGTGTAATTTAGATAATCCAATATACATTAAGTATCATGATGAAGAGTGGGGTGTTCCGAATTTTGATGATAAGTATTTATTTGAAATGTTAATATTAGAATCATTTCAAGCTGGATTATCTTGGGAATGTGTTTTAAATAAAAGAGAGAGTTTTAGGAAAGCTTATGATAATTTTGATTTAGATAAAGTCTGTAATTATGATGATGAAAAGATTAATGAGTTGTTAAATAATAAAGATATTATTAGAAATAGATTAAAGATAAAAGCCAGTATAAGTAATGCGAATATTTTTAGAAGTATAAAGAATGAATATGGCAGCTTTTATAATTATTTAAAATTATTTACTAAAGGAAAAACTATCTGTGAAACAGATAAGACTACTAATGAGTTATCTGATACTATATCAAAAGATTTAAAGAAAAGAGGAATGAAGTTTGTAGGTAGTACTATTATTTATTCTTATTTACAAGCGATAGGTGTAATTAATTCCCACGATAAAGAATGTTCTTTTTATACGAATCATTAGCTTTATCAAGGCATAAAATAATATTTTGCATATATTATAAGGAGTAATATTTTAATAGGTAGTGATACTTATGGAAAGAATAGTTTTTAATGTTGGTCCTTATAGTTTTACCACATCGGCTTTTCTAATTGGACTTTTATTAGTTCAAGAACTATCTATAGAAGAGCAGGATAGTATTGGTAACTGGTTACAATTAGTTGGTCTTACGATGCAAACTTATGATTCGCAAAAGGTTACACTTGATGTAAATAATATTACTAATGAAGATAATACTAATAAAAGTGATGATGTAACTAATATTGATGCTTTAAAAAAGGCAATAAAGAATATAGAAGATAAGTTAGATGAACTTTATAATAATAAATAAGAATATCATGTCTAGAGGTTGATATTCTTATTTTTATATTCATCTTTTAAAATCTTATCTATTTCTTCAGGACTTTCAATACAGCCATTATTTAGCCATTTTTTAATAATAGCATTAAGTCCTGCCATAAAGAATTCTATATGGTAATCAATGTATTTATCATTATAGAAATATTTAGCAAGATTAGTATCATATTCTCTTATAATAAAATGTTTATCTCTATTTAATTTAAAATAGGTCTTATAAAATATTTGGTTATCTTTTATATGTCTAAAAAGTTTTAAAAAGTCATTTGTATTATGTTTAGTTTCTCTTTCTTCTTCGTATAGATGGTAAACATTACTTTCGATTTTTGCAACTATTTTATCTGTTAAGTCATAGACGTCTAAATAATTAGCATAGAAAGTGGATCTATTAATTCTTGCTTCCTTACATATTTCTGTTACTGTTATTTCCTTAATCTCTTTACTTTGAATAAGATTTAAAAATACTTTTTCTATTTTTTGAATTGATTCTTTTTTTCTTTTATTATTTGGTTTATTCATAGAAAGCCTCATTCCTTTCTCTACGTTCAAGGCACACATAGGAATTAAAACCTTGAACTAAATTTATTTTCTTATATAATAACAGTCATGAAGGAGTGTGTACTACAAAGCACGGTAAGGTGAGTTGCAGACTTCCTGTAACTCTTGGGATTAAACCAGAATAAAAAGCAGTGCAAATGCAGTTGTTTCAAGCACACATAAGTAGTTCCTTTGAGACTGTAGATTAATCATTGACTTTAGTTAATTCTTAGTGTTACCTACATAGACAACTCACTCCTTCTAAAATATTTTTGAAAGGAAGGATTTATTTATGGAAGTTATTTATCCAAAAGCATGTGGTGTTGATGTTCACAAAACTTTTATTGTTGCAGTTATTTGTGATTCAACTAACCAAATACCTAAATATCTTAAAAAACGTTTTTCTACCTTTAATAATAGTTTAATCGATTTTAGAAATTGGTTACTTAATAACGACTGTCAAAATGTATGTATGGAATCTACCGGCAAGTATTATATTCCTGTATACAATGCATTAGAAGGTTTTATTTCTAATGTCGTCGTTGCCAATCCTAAATGGGTTAAATGCATCAAAGGTGAGAAAGACGATAACAAGGATGCAAAATGGATTGCAGACTTGTTTAAGTTAGGTATTGTTCGTTCTAGTTTTATTCCCTATAAAGACTTTAGAGTCTTAAGAGAATTTACTAGATATCTTTACAAACTTACCTGTAATAAAACATCTGAAAAGAATAGGTTTATTAATGCTCTTACTGTTGGTAATTGCAAACTTGATATGGTTTTCTCTGATATCTTTGGTAAATCTAGTCAAGATATCATTGATATCATATTAAACAATGATTCTTTTTCAGATGAAGATATTATAAATTGTCTTCGTAAAAATTGCAAATCATCTAAAGATGACATTAAATAAAATTCAAAGTTCCCGTTTTAAATAAGATGGGAATTTAGTCTTG
>CAMMMH010000073.1 GCA_946497955.1 uncultured Mycoplasmatota bacterium
AGGTCGTTGTTTTTATTTTGTCAAATTGTAAGATTTATTTTTGAAAATTCCCTAAAAAGCGAAAAAAATATTTGTTTTTCTTTAATAATATTAGTGAAAGGAGGAATTGATGATTTTTAATAAAGAAATAACAGGCTATGAAAATGAAGAAGAGTTTGCAACTTATCTCAATGGAAAGCAGGTGGGGAGAGTCTATCCTAATTTTTTAGAATTATTAAACAAATTGTATGGTTATCTTGATTATGATGACTATATAGAGTGTTGGGTTAATAAGTCTAAAAGAAAAGCAGATATTTATATTAAGATTAATGGTTATGTTAGAGGTATTAGTATCAAGAAGGGTGTTAAGAATTCTGTTCATAATGAATCTATTGGTACTTTGGTTTCATTTTTTAGAAAACTTGGTATTGATGAAGATATAATAAAAAAATTCTTGTATTATCAATATGCTGATGGAACGATAAATGGTACTGGTAAAACACGTATATCTAGTTCTCTTTACCGAGAGAAACATCAAAAAGATATTGATGAAATTAATAAGGTTCTTAATGATGAAAAATATATTAATGCTTTTGTTAATCGTTTTGTTTTACAAGGAAATAAGTCTGAATATGAAGTGGATGCTGTTATATATGGTGTTGTTGAGGACTTTATCTTTATAACTAAAGAAGAAGTTTATTATATTATGAGAAAGCATTTAAAAGATGAGATATCATCATTACATGTATCTTTGTTAACATTACAACCTATGGCACGTAATCTTAATTATAATCCTAAATATGAAGCTTGTAGAAATCAAGTTCAAGTAAAATGGTATAATATATCTGATAATATTATAGAAGTAATGGCTTTCTATAGGAATAAAAAGTATCTTTCTTCTAAGCTCGCTACGGGAGATAATAAAAAAGAACTTAGTTGTTGCTAAGCTCTTTTTAGTTATTAATTTGAGAGATTTAAATAGATATCTATAACTTTTCTTCAATAAGTGGTTTTACATATAAAATATTAATCTCTAAATGAATTTTATCACAAAATTTCTTTAATGTCTCTAAAAATATAATATTATATGGTAAAATATTTGTAGGAATTTGACGTTAGGAGTTGATTTTATGAGTAAAACTAAAGTAGAACAAAAGGCAATTACTAAGGTTCGAGATATAATAGATGATATCAAATTATTTAATTATCATTTTAATGAAATGGATAAAGGTATTTCATGGGATGGAAATATTAATATGTATCATGGAGATGTTGATAAGAAAGAAAATTTTGATTCTTCAATAGATGTTCAAATAAAAGGAAGAACTACACCAAATAAAAATTTAAATAGTAAACATAGATTTTCTTTAGATAAAATTGATTTAGAAAATTATTTAAAGAAAGATGGAACAATTTTGTTACTATGTTTATTTAGAGATGATGGTAGTGAATATAAAATTTATTATGCTAAATTATTGCCATATAATATTAGAGAACTGTTAAAACAATATTCTTCTTCTAAAATTAAAATTAATATGAAAGAAGTTGAATCTCCTTCGCATCTTGAAAATATATGTAGGAATTTTAATATTGATAGAAATATGCAAAAAGGTATTAAAGAAAATATATTTAATGAAGATAACTTGCTATTGTCAAATGGAAAAATTTCTAAATTTTACTTATGGGATAAAGATCCTGAGAATTTTAATCCTCAAAATCTTGTTGGAACTTGGAAATATGTTTATACTCTTGATGAGAATGGATATGCAATAAATATAAGTTATGGGGAACTAACAAATTTAGTGGAAAAATTAAATGCTAAAATATTTGATAAGGATAAGGAATATGTATATGATGATGTTAAATTAGAAACTACGGTTGATTGCCAAAAAGTGTTATTTGGAAAGGCATTTAGTTTAAATATAACTAACAAAAATTTTAATATTAAAATTTGTGGTACTTTGTCTGAAAGAATAAAACAATTAAAATTTGTTAGTAAGTTGTTTAAAAATGGTTTCTTTTTAATTAATGAGATAGAATTTAAAATTATTTTAGACAAAAAAGAAGAAGAAAAAATTAATATTCTATTAAACGAATATATAAAGCTTGATAATTTTTTTCAGAAGCATAATATTTCTAAGGATGTAAACTTTGATAATTGGAAAGTTCAAGATTTTAATAGACTTTATTTTTGGATTTCTGCTATTGAGAATAAAAAAGAAATTAATTTAAATAGTAGTATTAATTTAGTAGGTTCTATAAAAATTAAGGATATAAGATTATCTGTTTTTGCGAGAATAAATAAAAATAAAAAGTTTGAAATAGAAAGTTTATGGAATAATAATATTTCTAAAAAATATTATTTTAAATACAATTCAGATAAAGAAGAAATAGAAACAAATAATTTTTATCTTGTTTTAAATTCAGAAGCATATCAAGCTGATGACATTAATATTTTAGAAATGAAAAAATCATTTGAAGATATGGAGTTCAGTGATGGAGAGTACATTTTAATGAATATGCAAGTATTAGAGGTTTTGAAAGCATATGATATTACTAAAAATTACCAGTTATTGCAATATGCAAAATACTTAGCCAATTTATTATTAAACTATGATCAAAGTAATTCTATATATTATATAAATTACTTTCAAATTTTAAAAAGAGAAGATAAATTGACGGAAGAAGATATAGATAAAATTATTGATATAAGGAACAATAGTGATTCTTTGGAAATTAAATTAGGATGTAATTTATTACTTGATAATAAAAATGAAGTAAATTATTTATTAAAAAAAATAGATTCAAAAACATTAGAAATATTTAAATATTATCCTATTTCCATTTATTTTTAATGAAGTGAAATGCTTTTTCCTTTAACAAATGGTATAATAGTAATAATTTAGGGAGTTGATAATTATGCAAAATTATTATATTGATCTTGGCTCTTCAACAATAAAAGTTTATTGTTATGCAAATGAATTAAAACTTATAGAAGAGCATTCTATATATTTTAAAAACGACTTTGATAGAGAAAAAGGTATTAGTGAAAGTAATTTAAAGGAGTTATGTGATTACTTTGAAGAAATAAAAACAAAATATAATTTAAAATATTATAATACAAATATTTTTGTTACTGGTATATTTAGAAATTTAATACAGGAAAGAAAACAAGATTTAGTTAAATTATTTAATGAAAGATTTGATTTACATTTTAATATTATTAGTCATGGTATTGAAAATTATTATTTAGCAAAAGCTATGGAGAATGATTATAATAACAAGAAAGTCTTAATTATTAATATGGGCGGTAAAACTACTGAATTAGTAACTTTTGTAGGAGATAAAATAACTGATACAAAAAATTTAACGATTGGTGTTGCTGATTTATTAAATAACTTTGATAAAGTTAATGATAAATATAGTGGTAATACTGTTGAGGAGATGGAAAAATTTGTTAGAGAAAAATTATCTGATATTGAATTAGATAAAGATTATGACTGTGCAATATTTACTGGCGGTGAAGAAAGATTTGAGTTACTAACAGGATTTAATTTAGTAGATAATACTTTATTTAATGATAATATTCATAAATATATGCTTAGCTTGGAAGATTATATTAAAGGTACTGAAAAGGTATTTTATGATATTTCTCTTGATGAATTATATAACTTAATGCTTAATAATCCTAAATGGATGGATGGGGCAAGAAGTGGTGCTATTATACCTTTAGTATTATTTAAAATGGCAAATGTAAAATGGATTATTCCATCTGATTTAAATTTAATAAATGGAGTTATTAGACTTCTTGCGAAACTAAGTATCTAAGCAAAGATTATAAAAACTGCATAT
>CAMMMH010000074.1 GCA_946497955.1 uncultured Mycoplasmatota bacterium
TATCTGTTATTTTATTTTTGAAATTGTTGGTTATTATAAATTTAAAATTAACATTAAATGAGGTTTGTTGTCAATAATTATAAAACTGACATCTACTTTCTCGTGATATTCTTTTCTATCATTAACGCCAATTTTAGCCATTACTCTACCAGTATTTAAAGAATAATAATCTGTTGTTGCTTCTATTTCGTAATATTGATGTAATCCTTCTTTTACACCTTCAATTTGACACCAATCTTTATCAGCATCTAAATTATCACTATTTCCACTATTTATTTTTCCATCTAATGATTCTAGCATAAATAGTGTAGTTACAGGTCTTTCCATCTTTTCTCCTTTATGTAACAAATTATATTTTAAAATTTCTAGCTGGTTCTAATTTCATAGATTAATTTTTTTACTTCTTCTCTTTTTGGATAACTTTCATATTTTAATTCTTCCTTTATTTGTTGCCATTGCTTTTGTCTTTTAGTCATTCTTTCATCATATGCTTTTTTCTTTATTGCATAGTTTTGTTTATATCGCTCAGAGGCTACTTTTCTGTTAATAGCACCTTTCAATAGTTTAGAAAATCTTTCTTTTGTTATACTAATATAAACGTCTTTGTGTTCTTTTATTAGTTTTAAATCTTCAATCATTTCTGAGTAATCATCAGCACTTATTATTTCATGTGCATTCGAAATAATTTCATGAGGAATTTTCTCACCTGTTATTACATCATAATAATTATCTTCATTTTTAGTAGCATATATACCATAAATCCAGCCATAAAAAACAACTTTTCTTTCTCTGTCATACTCAAAGCCATCAACATTATAGTCATTTATTATTTGATATGTTATATCTTTAAATTCATAGGTTTCATATGTTTCAGGATGAACATCTAGCGAATAAATTTCTTTTCCCACTGTTTTTTCTGTTTCTACTAGAATCGCATATTGATTGGTATCGTCTTCATCATTAAGATGATACTCATTAGGTAATAAACTTTTTTGCTCATGAATACTAATTATACCAGGTGAACTTGTTAGTTTTATACAAAAATAATTAATGGATTCCATTTCTAACACTCCTATTTATACAAGTTATTTATTTTTTCCACAACATTGTTTATATTTCTTACCACTTCCACATGGGCATGGATCATTTCTACCTACTTTTTTTACTTTCTTAGGCGTTTTCTTTGTATCTTTAACATCATTAGTTTGCTGATTTTTAGCGACTTGTTTTCTTTCGATGTTTTGTCTAATTTCTGCTTTTAGTAAGAATACTGTAATATCTCTATCTATTTTTTGAAGCATATCATCAAATAATTGATAACCTTCTGTAGTATATGCTCTTAGAGGGTCATCTTGTCCATATTGACGAAGGTAAATTCCTTCTCTTAAGTGACTCATTACATTTATTTGTTCCATCCAGTAGTTATCTATAACCTGTAGAGATAAAGCTTTCTCAAACTCATTACTAATTTCTACTGGTACTTCTTTAATCTTAGCTTCATACTCACCTTTAGCTTTTTCATAAAGATACTCTATAATATCATCTGCATCTCTATTTTCAAGTTCTACTTTACTTATGTCATTTTTAAGTAGGTTCTCATTAGCAAAGTCGGTAATACTTTGTAACTCTTCATCTGTTATATGACTATCAGCATTTCTAGATTTAACTAAATCTGTAATATGATTATGAATAGAGTTTAATACTGTTTCATGAATAGACTCACTATCTAAGATTTCATTACGTTTACCATACATGATTTCTCTTTGAGTATTCATAACATCATCATATTGTAGCAAATGCTTTCTGGCATCAAAGTTATTTCCTTCTACACGTTTTTGAGCAGTACTTATAGCTTTTGTAAAGGTTTTACTTTGAATAGCTTGATCTCCAAAACCAAAGCTTTTCATCATCTCTCTAATATGTTCACTACCGAATCTAATCATTAAGTCATCTTCCATAGAGACAAAGAACTGGGTATAACCTGGGTCTCCTTGACGTCCAGAACGACCTCTTAACTGATTATCAATACGACGTGATTCATGACGTTCTGTACCTATTACACAAAGACCACCTAATTCTCTTATTTCATCTGATAGTTTGATATCAGTACCACGACCAGCCATGTTAGTAGCGATAGTTACAGAACGATGTTCACCAATCTTAGAGATAATTTCAGCTTCACGAGCATGGTTCTTAGCATTTAATATTTCATGAGGTATATGTGCTTTCTTTAATAAGTCACTGATTAATTCACTTGTTTCAATAGCGATAGTACCAATTAAGACAGGTTGTCCTTTATCATAACGAGATTTTACCTCATTTATAATTGCTTTATATTTAGCACTACGTGTTGCAAAAACTAAATCAGGAGCATCTACTCTTATAACAGGTTTATTAGTAGGTATTTCAATAACATACATATTATAAATATCTCTAAACTCTTCTTCTTCTGTTTTAGCAGTACCAGTCATACCTGATAGTTTATTATACATTCTGAATAAATTTTGGAAAGTGATAGTAGCAAGTGTTTTAGTTTCTTGATTAATATGAACTCCTTCTTTAGCTTCTATTGCTTGATGTAATCCGTCACTATAAGCTCTTCCTTTCATTAAACGTCCCGTAAATTGGTCTACTATTACGATTTCATCATCTTGAACAACGTAATCTACATCTTTTTTCATAGCATAGTTAGCACGTAAAGCTTGATTAATATAATGTAGTAAAGTGGCATTTTCTATTTCATATAGATTTTTAATCTTAAACATTTTCTCTGCTTTTTCACTACCGGCATCTGTTAAGGAAACACTAATTGTACTTTTACCTGTTTCATCACAGATATAATCTTCTTCCTCTTTTAAAGACTTTGCAAATTTATCGGCATCTATATATAGGTTGGCACTATGCTGTGCTCCTCCTGATATGATTAATGGAGTTCTTGCTTCATCGATTAGAATAGAGTCAACCTCATCGACAATAGCAAAGTTTAGAGGACGTTGTACTCTATTTTCTTTTCTAATTACCATGTTATCTCTTAAGTAATCAAAACCAATTTCATTATTAGTAGAGTATAGAATATCACAGTTATAAGCTTCTTGTTTTTCTTTTGGAGACATATCTCTTGTATTAACACCTACAGTTAGGCCAAGAAAACGATGTATTCCTCCCATCCATTCAGCGTCACGAGTTGCAAGATATTCATTAACTGTAATTATATGAACTCCTTTGCCTTCTAGAGCATTAAGATAAGCAGGTAATACACAAGTTAGGGTTTTACCTTCACCTGTTTTCATCTCGGCAATATTACCATAATGAATTGCTAAAGCACCTAATACTTGAACATAGAAAGGCTTTTCTCCTATTACACGATATGCTGCTTCTCTTGCAACAGCGAAAGCTTCAACTAAAATGTCTTCTAAAGTTTCTCCATTAGCTAGTCTTTCTTTAAATTCTTCCGTTTTATGTTTTAATTCGTCATCAGATAGTTTAGTCATCTCTTCATCAAGAGCGACAATTTTATCTGCTTGTACTGTAAACTTTTTTAATTCTTTATATTCATGATCAAATAGTTTTCTAAATAATCCCATTATAAACATCTCCTTGCATAATGTATTTTATCAGAAAATTAAGATAATAAAAAGGTTTTAGGGGTATTTTGTCAAAAAAAGTGTGATTTTTCAGAGAAAATTTTACATTAAAAAAAATAGATTTTCAATAAAAATT
>CAMMMH010000075.1 GCA_946497955.1 uncultured Mycoplasmatota bacterium
GTGCTCTTTTTAATTTAGATATCACCTAATTTTAGTTTTCGAACAACTCTAATAATTAGAAGTCTTATATTCACAAATATGACTTATATCCATACCTAACCTCAGTTTTAGTTCTAATCCAAAAATTTCATCAAAACTATTTACTAAAATTGTACCAAGTAAAATAGGCATTCTTTCATTAGAATATCCATTAAAATCATTAATTACATAGCACCCTTCTAAATAACACCATTTAATATCATCAACTCTTTGTGGGTCTATTCTTGCTTTTGTTCCACTTAAATCTGAATTAAAAATATTAACATCAGTAAAATCTATAGAACTTAAATTTAAACCTTTAAAATCTATATAACTGAAATTCTTGTTTATAATCCTATAAATCGTATAACTATTTAAACTATCTTGGTCTAATGAACTGATTATTCTATCTTTAGACTCATACTCATGTATTTTATCTACAACTTTCTTCATTGTATAAAAATTACCAAAATATGAGAAATCTACATTTTCTTCCTCAAAATAATCCTTTGTTAATCCAAAACGCTTTATTAAATAATTTTTACAAAAATAGTTCAAAATTTTCTTTTTTCTTTTTAAAATACCAATATTTTTCAATACTATACCTTGCTTATTATTAATAATAGTATTATAAAAGTTTTTAATAGAAAAAAGCAAATTATTTACACCACTTACATCATTAACCTCTACTATATCATTTTTAAATTCTTCGGCTATGACTATTTCTTCTTTATTATCTGTAACATAAACTCTTTCTATAATATCTTTTAGGTTATAGCAATTTATGTTTTCATCAAATATTATTTTTTTATTTTCTAAAAATCTCATAACACTATTCTTTAAATAATTATTTTTCTTTAAATCATTATATTCTTCTAAATAATCATATTTATTATCTTTATAATCCTTAAGTATCTTCTTCAATATTAAATCATAATATTTAATAATTACTTTTTCTTGAATATCTACATCATAAATATACTCAAGGATATTTTCTATATTATTGTATACTACATCAAAAGTTTCATCTATATTAATATCTAAACTCCAACTTTCAGTTGCATCCATAAGAGATAAAAATAACGCACACCAATTTAACTTAATAGAAAGAAAATTAAGGTTAATACTTAGCTCATATTCGCTATCAACATTAACAGTTAAATGTAACTTATCTTTAGGTATATTTAGCTCACTTTTTTTATGTTTTTCATAATTACCAATTATAGTGTCTAATTCATTATAATAGTTACTAACATCAATGCCGTATACTTTCGTTCTATCTAATACACTTTTCAAATAATTAATTTCATTAATATTTTCCATTTGAATACAAGACATATAATCACCTTCAGAAACATTTTTTATTATATATTAATACAATACGAAACAATTATCAATAGTTTTGTAAAAGCAGTAGACTAAAGTTTTTTAGGCTAAGATACATTATAAAAATCTTTCTTATAAATGGTAATAGTAACTTTAGTATATTCATCCTTCTTAGAATCAATCTCTATTTTATGTCCTAACTTATTACATAACTCTCTACATAGGTAAAGTCCCATACCTGTAGATTTAGAACTAGCACTTCTTCCATTAGTACCTGTAAAAGTCTTATTAAAAACTCTTGGTAAATCACTTTTACTAATACCTTTACCATTGTCATAAATTGTAATAGTAATATAATCTCTATAGTCTTTACCAATTATTTCAATAAGAGCATCTTTTTCTTTTTTATATTTAATACTATTACTAACAATTTGATTAATAATAAACTCCAACCATTTAGAATCTGTTAAGACTTTCAAATTACAATTATCTACTTTAAAGTCTATATTTAAAGCAAGTAGGTCATCTTTATTTCTTAAAGCTACATTTTTAATAATAGTATCTAAGTCCCATTCTTTAATTAGATAATCATTATTAGCATTTTCGCATCTTACATAATATAAAATTTGTTCTACATAGTCTTCCAATTCTTTTAATACTCTTAAAGTACTTTTATCTTTTCTATTCATTAAAGTAAGACTAGCAAGAGGGAGTTTAACTTCATGTATCCATAGCTCTATATATTCTTTAAAGTCATCCTGTCTCTTTTTTAGCTTACTTATTAAATCATGTTCATTCTTATTAACTTCATCTAAAACATCATAAAGTATCTTACCTTCTAAAAAGTTAGGCTCAAGTAACATTTCTATTAAAAGATACTTTTTATCTAAAGTGTTTAATTTATCAAGTAATTCATTATAAAACTTTCTTTTTCTAAAGTAATCATAAAGTAATATTAATGAAAAGATAATGACAGTAAAAACAATTATAAAAATAATAATACTGCTAGTTAGTTTTAAAGCGATTAAGAATAGTATTAATATAATTATATAAATAGCAAAGATTAAAAAAGCATAAAGTTTATCTTTTAAATAAGTACTTAGTTTCATTTTAATAAATAACCTTCTCCCTTTCTTGTAACAATAACGTCATTATAACCCATATCATAAAGTTTTCCTCTTAATCTACTAATATTAACTGTCAAAGCATTATCATTTATATAAAGGTCACTATTCCATAAATAACTCATTAAATCATCACGATTTGCAATACTACCTCTATTATTTAAAAGATAAGTAAAGATTAACATTTCATTTTTAGTTAAATAAAACTCTTCCCCGTTTTTAACAATAATTCCTTTATTAGGGTATATCTTTAAATCATCATATTCTAAGTAATCAAAGCTTTTCTTCATTCTTTTGAAGAT
Organism: uncultured Mycoplasmatota bacterium; assembly: GCA_946497955.1. GTDB lineage: Bacteria > Bacillota_I > Bacilli_A > RF39 > UBA660 > Onthousia. The sequence goes on from CAMMMH010000075.1 coordinate 2,771, forward strand.
ATTATTAATTCTAAGTAATAGTATTGTAGGATTATATGGTTTAGTAATATAATCATCCGCTCCATAACTAATAGACAGTACTTCGTCAATTGTTTTATTACTACTAGTTAGCATAATAACGGGAGTATTTACTTTATCATCACGAAGGCTTTTAAGTAATACCTCTCCATTTAGATAAGGAATATTTATATCTAAAAGAATTAAATCAGGATTTAATTTAATAATCTCTTCTTTACTGTTTTTAAAGTCTGTTAACACTAATACTTCATACCCAGAATTAGATAATAAATTAGATAGCTCACCTCTTAAAGTTTCATCATCTTCTACAATTAATATTTTCTCCATAAATTTCACCCAATAATAGAATATCAAAAAAATTAACTTTATGCATTAAAATTCTTGATTATTAACTAGTATTAATGTATATTATTTGTAGAAGAAGTGGGTGTATAACCTTGATTTATCGTTGGGGAATCCACTTCTTTTAATTTTTGACTAAATTAAATTTAAAGTTCCCGAAAATAATGAAATAAAAAATTATAAG
>CAMMMH010000076.1 GCA_946497955.1 uncultured Mycoplasmatota bacterium
ATTGCATAGTGTTATTGACTATTAATTATGCTTTCCGATAAATTTAGACTCTGTCTTCACTAGAATTTAATCTATAGATAATTCTCTATTATTTTTGTTGCAATCATTTGATAAGCTTCTGTTGTTGGATAGATGTTAGTAGGGTTATCTATGTAGTTTTTATTTCTCTTAAATAGATTATAGATATCTAAGTACTCTATATCATAAGTTTTACAAAGAGCTTTAGTTTTGGTTATTAAATAAGTATAGAGTCTTTCTGTTGTTAAACTTTCCTCTTCTAAGGGATTATAATAGCCTATAAAGATTATATCTTCTTTAGCATATTTTCTTAATTCTTTAAAAAGAGAATCTAGCTCATCCACTGTTTTATCTACTATTGTAGTTATTTCTTTGTTAGATAGATTTTCCACACTAACTGTGGATAAAGTTAAACTTGTTAGGATATCATCCATTCCTACTGATAAAGTTACTAAATCAGCTTCACGAAGACATTTTTTTAAAGATAAAGATTTACCATTTTTTTTTATAGTCCAATTTGTTTCTAATTTATTTTTTAAATCTACTATTCTTGTGCCACTTGTAGAAAAATAGTTATTATAGCTTTTTAGTAAGTCTTTATCTTTAAGATAATTAGATAGATAGTTACTATAACCATAGTTAGTGTTACCATTGGAGTCTATTCCAACACTTAAAGAATCTCCTATCGATATATATGTTATCTTATCAGTATGATTAAAGTAATAGATTGTATATACTAAAAGAAAGATGATTAAAAGACAAAGTATTTTTTTCATTTTTTCCTCCAAAAAAAGACTAGAGTCATATATTATAATTATATTTCTCTAGTCTCTTTTTAATGCTTCTATATGTCTTTTAATTCAAGATTTGCTCCTACTCCTAGGAGTTTTTCAACAATATTTTCATAACCTCTTAAAATGTGTTCAACATTAGTTATCTTTGTAGTACCACTTGCCATTAAGCCAGCGATTACTAAAGATGCTCCGGCTCTAAGGTCAGTTGCAACTACATCTGTTCCTGTTAATTTGGTTGGACCAATGATAGTTGAAGTTTGATTTTTTACTCTTATATCGGCACCCATTTGATTTAAATATGGTATGTGCATAAATCTATTTTCATAAATTGTTTCTTCTATTTTACTTCTACCATTACACATAGTAAGAAGTGGTGTTAGGGGTTGTTGGAGGTCTGTGGCAAAACCTGGATATGTTTGCGTTTTGACATTTACTGGTTTATAGTCTTTACCACTACTTACTATTATATAATCTGCTCCAATATCTAAGAAAACTCCCATTTCCTCTAATTTACTAGTTAAAGCTTCGATATGTTCGGGAATGATATTAGATATTTTTAAATTATTACCAATGGCAGCGCCAAGGATTACATATGTTCCTGCTTCTATTCTATCAGGAATTACTTCGTGGAAGCATTTTCCTAACTTTTCAACACCAATAATCTCAATACTACTTGTTCCTGCTCCTCTTATTTTAGCACCCATGTTGTTTAGTAGGGTTGCGACATTAACAATTTCTGGTTCTTTTGCAGCATTATCAATAATAGTTGTTCCTTTAGCAAGAACAGCTGCTAGCATGATATTAATTGTGGCACCAACACTTGCAAAGTCTAGATAGATATTAGCACCCTTTAACTCTTTTGCTTCTACGGTATAAATATTTTCTTTGTTAGTAACTGTAGCACCTAAGGCTTCAAAACCTTTAAGATGAAGGTTAATTGGTCTTGCTCCTATTGAACAGCCTCCAGGTAAGGCCATCGTTACTTTTTTAAATTTACCAAGCATGGCTCCCATAAAGTAGTATGATGCTCTTAGTTTCTTAGTGTACATACTAGGTATTTCTTTGTTTACCATATTCCTTGGATTAATAACAAGACTTTCTGTCGCTCTTTTTACATCAACATTTAAAAACTCTAATATCTCACATAAAGCAGCGGTATCTGTAATATCAGGGACATTGCAGATAGTTACTTCTTCACTTGATAAAATTGCTGCTGGTATTAATGCTACTACACTATTTTTAGCCCCACTTATTCTTATTGTTCCAGAAAGAGGATTGCCTCCTTTTATTTCAAGCATTTTCATAGTTAATCACACACTTTCTACTATATTATATTATTAATTTAATTTTTGGAACTAATATGATTTGGGTTAAAAACATCTACAAGCTCATTAATTTTATCTTTCATAGACATCTCTCCACTACCGATTACTTTCCTTGGGTCATAAACACTAGGATTTTCTTTTATAAAGTCTACTACAGCTTTATGCCAAGTTACTTGTAATTCTGTATTTATATTTATTTTACTAATTCCACAGCTTATTGCCTTTTTTATCATATCATAAGGAATTCCTGTTCCACCATGTAATACTAATGGAATAGATAAAGCCTCATTTATCTCTTTCATTCTATCAAAGTCAAGATTAGGTTCTCCTTTATATAATCCATGAACAGAACCTAAAGCAGGAGCGATAGAGTCTATTTCTGTTTTAGCAAGTTCAATGCAGTCTTCTAGAGTTGCTCTAAAGACATCTCCATAAATATTATCTTCAGTACCACCAACATGGCCTACTTCTGCTTCTACGGATACTCCTTTAGGATGAGCATAATCTACTACTTCTTTAGTTATTTTTTTATTAGTTTCTAAGTCATATTTACTAGCATCTATCATAACACTAGAAAATCCAGCATCTATCGCTTCTTTACAACTTTCAAAACTACTTCCATGGTCTAGATGTAGGCAGACAGGAATAGTTATATTTAAATCTTTAATTAATCCTTCTACCATACATCTTACAGCATAAAAACCTCCCATATACTTTTTAGCACCTTCACTAACACCTAATATTACGGGAAGATTTTCTTCTTGCATTTTCTCTAAAATATATTTTGTCCACTCTAAATTATTTATATTAAAATGTGGCACAGCATATTTCTTTTCTTTGGCATCTTTTAACATTTCATTAAAATTTACTAACACTATTATCACCTTCATATATATAATAA
>CAMMMH010000077.1 GCA_946497955.1 uncultured Mycoplasmatota bacterium
CAAACTTACTCAAATTTTACAAATAATAAAAAGCCTTAAAAATAAAGGCTTTTTTAATATTTTACATCATATTACTAATTAGAGCTTTTTTTTCATACCCGAAAGGTCGAGGGTTCGAATCCCCCTCTCGCTACCATTTATCAATCACTAGGCTCCACACCTAGTTTTTTTGTTTATTAAAGGAATAGTTACTTACTTCTAACTATTCCTTTTTCATCACATATTAAATTATTACTATACATCTTATATTTAATAAATTCATTCTTAGTCTTAATAGTCCAAATAAACAATTCTTTATTAGATACTTCTTTTACTTTAAATACTAATTCTTTAGGACTAGATATAAAACTAATATATTTTTGTTTAATTAAATATTTATAGATAAAAACACCATATAAAGCCCCTTTAAAGCCTTTATACTCACTAGTTAATAAAATACTTATATTATATCTTTTCAAGCTTGTATGAGCCATTTTTCTAAGTATTATAGGGTTAAAGCTTTGTAATAAAACTTCTCCATTATAATCAAGTAATAATTTATTTAATTCTTTTAAAGTATTACTAGAAAAATTCTCTTTAACTTCTATTAATAATGTAACTCTCCCACTTACTATATGTAATACATCTTCTAATAAAGGTATCTTATCAGTAGTATTTAATAAACTAATATCTTTTAACTCCTCATATGTCATATCTTTAACTAATCTATCAATACCAGTTAATCTCTTAATATTAGAATCATGAAAAACTATTATTTTCTTATCTTTAGTTACTCTAATATCAAGTTCTATATTAAGATTATCTAATAAAGCTTTCCTAAAAGCACTAATAGTATTCTCTACTATTTTTTTATTATCAAATAAACCTCTATGAGCATATATATTCACTCTAATCACTCTCTTCTATTTTAATACCTAATAACAAGCTTAAATCTAAAGCCTGATTCATATTAACAATAATGCCCTTCAAATCATCTAAAGATACTTTTATACCAGTTATATCACAAGTATTAAGTTTTATTTTATTTAAAGATGTATGTAAAACTTCTGCATTGCATAATTTACAATGATTAAATTCTATTTTCTTAAACTTTACTTCATTAAAACTAGAATAATTCAAAGAACAATTATTAAACTTAAAGTTATTAAATTTAACTAATGAGAAGTTACTATAATCTAAGTTAGAATCATTAATAGTAGAATCAATCAAAGTACTACTACTAAAGTCAATTCCTAATAAATTACAGTTAGTAAAAGTTAAATCTTTTATCCCGTTATTACTAAAATTAGCATTACGAAAGTCACAAGATTTAAACTTACAAGACATAAAGTCTATTCTTTCCAAATCACTATTACTAAAATCTATATTAGTAAAAGTACAATTTCTAAAACTTAGATAATAAGGACTATCAGGAAACTTGTCATTAGAATACTCTTTATCATAAAATGTCTCATCATCTATGAAATCATTAAACATGATTATCTAACTTCTTTCTTTTTTACTTTTCTAAGTACTAAAGATGGATACTTATCTTTTAAATCATTTTTATTATTAGATAATTCATTTAAAGATGCCTCCCCTAAATCATCTTCCATAGAATCAATATAACTAGTAAATTTATCTAAAATATCTTTTCTATAACTACTAGCTTCAAATATATCAGTATCTGTCTCATAAGTAGTTAAATACAAATCAATATCTTCTTTATAATATTGTTCTAAATTGCCATCTTTATAAAAGTAATAGTTATTATTTATACAATAAATTGTTTTAGTATTATATTTATCTTCAGACACTTCAAATGATGTTACAGAAGTATCAGGAGAGAATTTTCCTAATAAATCGTTATTATAATCATATATTAACGTATTTAATAACTCCTTTAGTACTATTATATCTTTAAGAAATATAATGTCTTTATATTCTCCAAGCTCTTCTAATTCATAAGTTCTATCGTCATAAATTTCATACCCCATATCTCTTTTAGCAAGTATATTACTTTTTTCTTTTTTTAATGAGAAATAAAGTTCATGGGCAATATCTATTCTAGAAAATTCAGGAGAAAAAGCAATATCAATACTTTTAAATTCTATAGGAATAATTAATCTTCCAAAAAAGTAAATTCCTTTATTATTATTTTTATCTGCAAGATACAAATGATGACTTATACGATTAATTTTATTACATGCAGCAGAAACATTCTTTTTATAAATATCTCCATAATATTTAGACTTTCCAAAGTAGAAAATACCTTCTAACTCCTTACCTTCATTATTTTTTTGACTATATATAAGAGCATTATCATTTTTATCAATAATAGTACAATCATTAATTGCAACTTTATATGAAGTATCATCTGCTTCAATTATATCTGTACATTTATCTTTTGTTATAGCATAACAATCCTCGCCTAAATGTTCAATCTTATCACTCTCTAATTTTAAAAGATTATTATGATTAACACCACCTATAAACAAATCTAACTTTTTATCGTTTTCTAAATATAGAGCAACTTCTCTTTTTTGATCTAAAAAATGGTCAAAATTTATATTATCATAATTTTCTGCTAAATATTTTATACTAGCTTCTTTTCTAGTTGCATCATACATTACACCAACTAAAGTCTTCTTCTTTGTTTCTTTATCTGTTCCTACAAATAGATATTCATAATTAAGTTTAAAAATTTGATACCCTGAAGAATAACTAAAAAATGCTGTACAATCTAAGTCTTTAGTTTCTTTTAATATCAATGATTTTATATCGACATTATATACATAAGTTTCTAAATCATCTTTGCAATATAATAAATTACTATTTTCTTTATCTTGCTTTATTTCTTTAAAATTCCCTATTATTGTAGAAAAAACGCCATCACAATCATAAAAACTGAAGCTTTTCTCATCTTTCTTAGCATAAATTACTACATTATCTTCTTTTTCTATATCATCGTATTCATATTCAGAAATAGGACCTTTACCTGTTAATTTTAAATTTATAATAACCAACAATTTCAAAAATAAAATAACAGATAAA
>CAMMMH010000078.1 GCA_946497955.1 uncultured Mycoplasmatota bacterium
CTAATGCGGGCCCTTGATTTCCTTATTAAAAGTATCATACTTTAAAACAAGCTTTAAAAACAACTGATTTTTAAGAAAATTCTTGTTTTCAGGATGCCGTGTTTCATGGGCGCGCAATTTTTTAGTATTTCTAGATTTCTAGTAAATACATATTTTAGTATTAATCTTATTTAGTCAAATAATTATCTAGTCAAAAATGTTTTTAATCTAAAATTATCTAGTTAAAAACATATCTAAAAAAATCGAGTAATTCTAGACAAAATACTCTATTACTAAATAATCTTCTAGACAAAAAAAATAAGTGATAGTAAGTTAGATATTAAGGTTCTAAATTTAATATCTAACTTACTATCCTTATCTTTTTTTGTATCGAGTAATTCTACTAATATACACATATTTATAAGCTTATCCTCCTTTTATGTATAAAAATTACTCTAGAAAAAGAAGTTCTAATAATATAAATACTATTAGAACCTCCTTTTCGTATTTATTAAAAAAAAAAGGCTACATTTTATATTGTAAAATGTCATTTTTAAGTAATTTATTCATAAATATATTCTTTTATAAATTAAGACATATCTGCAGATTAAGGTGAACATATAAGTTCTTATGTTAAAATTCCTGCTGCTGGATCTGGTATTCCTTTAGATTTGATTAATTAGTAAATAAATTCTTAAAAAGTTTTGTCGTAAATTATATCAATATTATTGGTATTTTGTATATAGTATATGATTCCTAGTAAATCTCCTACTGGTATTCCTATTTCAAAATCAAAGATTATTTTAATTATTTAAAAATTAAGGAAATTTTATACAAAGTTTCTAAACTTTCTAGTTTAAGTAATTTCCGCATATTAAAAATATAGGAAAATAATAATATCTAGAAACATTAATATTTAAGTAAAAAGGTTTTTAGAAACTGTATTTAAGATGACTTGTTATTTGGTGGAGAGTTATTAGATAAAAAGTTTTAGTATTAAAAGAGATATTATAAAATAAATGATTTGTTTGATTATTATTATATTAGGACATATGATATTAATGGTAAAGAGATTATATATTAAATTCCTTAAATGTATGATGTTTATAGGTTATTGGTTATTAAGGATAAGAATATTGTTGGAAAATTCAAGTTATATTGTAGAGGTAATCTAGATGATTATTATTAGAAAACAAGTAATGATAGATATTTGTTTGTTAGTAATAAGGATTAGTTGTTATTTGAAGTCAATAGTAAACAGTTTAATGTGGATAGTGAGTTTTATTATAATGAAGATGATGAAGATAAGATTAATAGGTATTATAGTGATTTATAGAAAATAGATGTTTATTGTAAAAGATTTAATTAGGAATAGATAGATAATTAGATATGTGAGTTTATTAGATACAATGATAAGTGGTATTTAATTAATGTTATAGGAAATGATTATGGATAGATTATGAATATAAATGAAGTTAATAGTAGATTAGATTAGTTGAATAAAGATAATATTGTAGAAATGGTTAAATAGTATGTTTGAATAATTAGGAGGAGGTTTCAATAGTATTTGTAATTTTAGATAATTAGTTGTTTTAATTAATCAAATGTTATCTAGTAATTGTGTTATTAAATAAAATCATTTAATGATAATTTGAATTGTGTTTAATAGTTGTTATAGGTTTTGAGTTAATCGTATAGGAATTGTATATAGGGGTCTTATATTTTGGCTTGGATTTTTATATTTAATTAAGTTTCTAGTAATTTTTTTAGTTAAGAATCTGTTAGTTGTATTTTGGTTATTGAAAAAAGAAAGGGTATTTTAGAAAAGGGGTTTATTAAGAAAGGAGTTTACTAGATATAAATTTATTTAGGAAAGAGATTATTTAATATAATATCTAGACTTTCTCATAAAATTTCTGACGAAATTTTACTCGAAAGTCAGAAAGATTTTATTTACTAATCTAATTCCTTAAAACTTATTATATGATTATTTTTTATTATCTAATTGTCTATTACTGTATCGTCATTTTCATATAACTTATAATATGCAGGTATTTCTGTATCTTAAGAAGTTTTGTAGATGTATAAGGGTTTATTAGATAATTAAATTTTATTATTACAAGAATCACAAGTTAGAATATTGTTGTCAGGATCGTTTCTTATTATTTAATTACATTTAGGACAAATGAATGTTTATATTTTAGTTTATGAAAAAAGAGGTTATTTAGGAATGGGGTTTACTAGAAATTTGTTTATCTAGTAAAGGGGTTATTTAGGAATGAGGTTTACTAGAAATTTGTTTATCTAGTAAAGGGGTTATTTAGGAATGAGGTTTACTAGGAATAGAGTTTACTAGGAATGGAGTTATCTAGATAAACCTTATATTATATAAAGTTTATTTAGTAAGAATAAGGAGTTTCTCGAAAAATTTCTTACGAAATTTTTCTCAAAACTCATTTTTTTGTGTTTTTACACCCTATATAAAAGGGTCTTGCCCAATCTAGTAAAATACTAAATTGGGAGACCAAAATATGTAGCCGCCGGAAGTATACAAGATTATAACTGTGATTATTAAGTAAAATGTCTATTAGCGTATTAAGCACAATGAAGGCTCGAATACTATTAAAGTTTATACTACATATTTTGATCTGCTCCTATTCCCATGTTAGGGATCCCGAGCCAGGAGAATTGTTGTATAATAAACTTTCTACTAAATAAGTTAAAATCAAGTTGTTGGAAAGTATCCCACACTAATTAAATGATATTACGCCAGCTAGTGTTAAGCACAATGAAGGCTCGAATACTAGAAACGTGTTTATTGTGTATTAGGACGTGCTGT
>CAMMMH010000079.1 GCA_946497955.1 uncultured Mycoplasmatota bacterium
TATAATCTTCTCAAAATCATCTATAGATGATACAATATATATAAGTAAATATCTTATAGCAGAATATTAGTTTCTTATAATATAAGATTTAATTGTGTGGAGGGTATTAATATATGTTAAAGTTAAAAGAGTATTTTAAGTCTAAAGAATTTATTATTTCAATTAGTATAATTTTAGTTTTTATTATTTATAATATAGGAGATTATATTTACTATACTACTGGTAAAGTAGATGCTTCTTTTCCTGAATTAGTGAATTGTTTTGCTTTCTGGAGACACACTATGTATTATAATGGTGGTAGTGTTATTATGTTTTTAAGCCCTTTTATTATTTCCCTCTTATCTATTAGTAATTTATTTTATAAGTTTAGAGGTAGCTATTTTAAAGATTTGTTATTAAGACAGAATTATAAAAAAACAATTATAAAAGAATTTATAGGCTCTTATCTTAAAGCACTTTTCCCATTCCTATTCATTTCAATATTTGTATTTATTTTAGGATTATGCTTATTCCCCAGTGATGTGCCAAATGTTAGTTTCTATGATGTATATATAAGTTTTGAATATACAAGCGTTTCTAACCCTTTTCTTTATATTTTTTTAGCTCATATTGCTATGATATTATATGTACTCGTTATTTCTAATATTAGTTTTATTGTATTAAGAATTACTAAAAAAATGACAGTATCAATTATTTTAACTTTTGCATTAGTTAATGTAATAAATTTTGTTATAAGTAATATAAGTGCTTTACTTAGTAATGCTATAGGGAACAGTGCTCTTATTAATCATTTGTATTTATTTAATATATATGAAGGATATATGGTTCAGTCAACAGTATATAATGCCTTAATAAATATGGGAATTCTTTTTGTCATCACAACTGTAATAGTATTATTTATCTATAGAAATAAAGAACAGGTGGTGCGTCATTTTGAGTAAATTTATTAAAACCGTATATAACTATCTGTGGAATACTTGGGAATATAAAGCTATATTGATGTATCTTTTTATTGGAATATATTTTTTTACTGGTCAATTTTCTGGGTTAAATATTGAACAAATGCTAATATCATCTTTTACTAATAAAATATTTCTTGTAGTCATATTATATCCAAGTTTTGTTGCAATGTTTTTATTGACATATCAATATATAAGTAAAAATTATAACTTACTTTTACGGATGGGGTCCAGAAAAAAATATGTTATTATTTCCGTATTAACTTTAATAATTATGGCTTTATTACTATTTATAAAAACTATTATTATGTCTGTAATATGCTGTATTATTACCGAACATAGTGGTTTTAAAATTACAAACGAACTAAATTATATTGTTAATGATTTTATTATTTTTATTATAGAAATTATAAAAATTTTTGGAACTATAGTTATCATAGGATTACTTACTTTATTGCTCGAAATTAGTTTTAAAAAACAGGGAATTGTTTCACTATTTTTAATAGCTCTTTTAACACTTATATTCTTTGGCGATAAAATGTATCCAAGTGGAATTTTTATAATAGATATATTTAATCCAGGTTTTCAGTCACACGGTTACACATTAATAAATAGTCTATTGGTTTTAATCAGTTATGGTTTAATATACTTTATTACAATAATAATGCTATTATATATTGGGATTAAAAAGAAAATTAAGGATGTAGATATAGGAGTATAGAAATGTTATTACTTATTAAAAGAAATTTATTAATTTTTTTATCTAAAATATGGTATTTAATACTATCAATATTTTGTATTTGTATTTTCTTTTTAACCCAATATAATAATTTGAAACATTTTGATAATAGTTTTATTTATACAATAAATGGCACAGATAATACTGGAGGAACTTTTCTTATTATTAGCCTTACTTTAGTTATTAATTCTATCTATTTACTTTATACATATTATTTATACAGTTATGATATTTATAAATGTAAAGAAGCAATATTTTTAAGAATAAGTTATAAAAAATGGATTACTGCTAATATAATAAGTAATTGTATTATTGATTTTATAATTTTTATAACTTCTATTTCTTTATTTCTAATTTATTCTTTTCTAATTAAAGCAACTATAGAAACAGGAATAGTAACTTTATTAATTATATATTTATCTAAATTAGCAATGCAATTTGTATATTTATTAATTATTAAATTTATAGGAAATTTTAGTAGCATTATTATGTTTTTGATTTTGTTAGTGTCGCTTTTATTTAAAACAAAATCCATAATCTACATATATAGTTTAACACCTTTTTTTAATAGTTATGAAACTTTGTTAATACTTATATTTACCAATATATTATTGATATTATGTATTGTTTATTTACAAGATAATAATTTAGTTATAAGAGGAGAGATGAAAAAATGAAAATTGAAATTAAAAATGTTACAAAGAAAATTGATAAAGAAATGGTATTAAATGATATTTCTTTATCATTAAATAGTGGAACAATATATGGACTTGTAGGAAGAAATGGTAGTGGAAAAAGTATGCTCTTGAAAACTATTTGTGGCTTTGTAAAACCTGATAAAGGATATGTAATAGTTAATGGCGAAGACATTTATAAAAATAATACTTTTCCTAAAAATACAGCAGCTTTAATAGAAAGACCAAATTATTTACCAGAGCTAACAGGGTTTGAAAATTTAAAAATGCTTGCTTCTATTAATAAAAAAATAGATGATACAGAAATTTTGAATACTTTAAAAAAAGTAAATCTATTAGATGAAAAAGATAAAAAATTCAAAAAATATTCTTTAGGTATGAAACAG
>CAMMMH010000080.1 GCA_946497955.1 uncultured Mycoplasmatota bacterium
AAAAAGACAAAAGATTAAATCCTTTATCTTAATTTTTCTTAAGTTAATAACATTGGTTATTTAAGTCTAGCGATGATTTTATTCCAGATGATGAATTAACTGCTAAAGAAATGTATGAAACATCATCTAATTATTGGAATCCTACTTTTAAGGAAGAAGATTTATGTAAAGCCGAATACTTATTCCAAGGTAAAGTAAAAGTTTTGGAGAAAATTAATAAATAGTGTTGTATAATTAAATCAGTTAATATAAAAGAATAGGAAGATAGATATGCTTACTTATAGAAATACTTTTGAAAATATAAAAACTATTAATTGTAATTTTCCCATTGAAGACCAGTTTTATGTAAATGACAATGGTGATGAAGCGATAGTAGCAGACGGAATAACAAGAGACCCAGTAGGTATTAGTGATTTTAATTTGATATCTTTTGAAGAATTTATCAAAAAATATCCTAGACCTAGTGGAGGAGAAATTGCTGCTAAAACAATTGTAGATACTTTTAAGAATAGTAAAGGTACTTTAAAAAATAGACTTATAGAGTGTAATAACGAGGTTAGAAAAATAAATGCTAAGTATATAAAAAAGTGTGACTATTTAGAAAATGATTACTATGGAGCAGTCGCTTCGTGTGTAAAACTAGAAAGTAATACTTTACACTATGCTTTTATCTGTGATTGTGGTGTAATTATCTATGACAAATTTGGTAATATAAAATTTAAAACTGCAGATGAGAAAGAGCTTTTAAGCGACCCTTATATTAATAAAATAGGTATTCCTTGGAATTTAAAAGAAGCGAGAATTATAGTTAGAAGAGATTATAGAAATAATCCTAATAATATTAAAGATAATAAGTGTGTTTCTTATGGGGCTTTAACTGGTGAAGAAGAAGCTATTAATTTTATTAGAACAGGTAAAGTAAAATTATTACCATCTGATATAGTTGTTTTATATAGTGATGGTTTTGTTAACTTTTTAGATGATAAGAAGTTTATAAATTTATTATTAAACTTTGACAAGGAACACTTTGAAAAATATGTAAATGAAAAAACTAAAGAATGTTATGATAAATATGGTAAAGAAAAAACAATAATAGTACTGAAGGATGTGATTAAATGTTAACACCTAATAATTTTAAAGATTATGAACTGCTTGATGCTTCAAATGGAGAAAAACTAGAACGCTGGGGTAAATATATCTTACTTAGACCAGACCCTACTGTTATTTGGGATAATGGTAATTTATTAGAAAAATATAAAGGAAAGATAGATGCTGTGTATTATCGTTCTAATAAAGGCGGGGGACACTGGGAAAACTTTAAGAAGATTCCTAGTACTTGGACTATTAAGTATCAAGATTTAACTTTTAATATTAAACAAATGGGCTTCAAACATACTGGTATATTTCCAGAACAAGCGGTTAATTGGGAATATATGATGAATAAGATAGAACATGCTAAAAGGCATATTAAAGTCTTAAATCTCTTTGGTTATACAGGAGCAGCCTCAGTCGCTTGTCTTAAAGCCGGAGCGTCCGTTACTCATGTAGACTCATCAAAGGGTATGGTAGAAGTATGTAAAGAAAATGTAATCTCATCTGGACTAAAAGATAGACCAGTTCGCTATTTAGTAGATGATGTAGTAAAGTTTGTAAAAAGAGAAATTAGACGGGGAAATAAGTATGATGCTATTGTCATGGACCCTCCTAGTTATGGAAGAGGTGCTAATGGAGAGGTTTGGGATATTGAAAAAGACCTAGCAACCCTTGTTAATCTATGTCTTGAAATATTAAGCGATAAGCCACTATTTTTTATCATTAACTCTTATACTACAGGACTATCTAAAACATCACTAGAAAATCTTTTACTTACAACTATTAATAAAAAATATAAAGGTCTTGTTAGTAGTAGTGAGATAGGACTTAAAATAACTGCTAACAACTTAATATTACCTTGTGGTATTTATGGAAGATGGGAAAGTTATGATTAATATATTATATGAAGATAATCATTTACTAGTAGTAGAGAAAAAAGTAGGAGTATTAAGTCAAAGTGATGGGTCTAATACTCCTGATATGTTAACTATTTTAAAAAAATATCTTAAAGAAAAATATAATAAACCTGGTAATGTCTATTTAGGCCTTGTTCATCGTCTTGATAAAAATGTAGGTGGTGTAATGGTCTTTGCCAAGACTAGTAAAGCGGCTAGAAGACTATCGGAACAAATTAGGAATAGAGAGTTTAAAAAGACTTATCTTGCTGTTTGTAAAGGCATAATAAAATCAGATGGAAAGTATCAAGATTATTTAAAAAGAATAGAGTATCGTAGCGTTGTTAGTAATAGTAAAGAAGGTAAACTTGCTAGTTTAACATATCAAGTTCTAGATACTAAAGATAATAATACTCTTGTTAAAATAAATTTAGAGACAGGAAGACATCATCAAATAAGAGTCCAATTTTCCTATCATAATCATCCTTTATTAGGTGATGAAAAGTATGGAAGTAAAGGAAAATATCCTCTAGCATTATTCGCTTACAAATTAGAATTTACTCATCCTACAACTAAAGAAAAGTTAAGTTTTACCTTACTACCAAAGGAAGGTTACTTTAAAAACTTTACATCAATTGTCTAAGATTGTAAAAAAGGTTTGCTTTTTAACCTTTTTTTTGTTATGATCCGGTTTTAAACACTTCGAGTATATAAAAACTCTCTTATTTCCTTATATAACA
>CAMMMH010000081.1 GCA_946497955.1 uncultured Mycoplasmatota bacterium
TAATATAGTTGAAATTATCTACTCTTTATTATATAATGCTAACAAAAAATAGTAAGTTGTAGAGGAGGAATATAAAATGAGTTATGAATTAGCAAATAAAACAAAAGAATTACTTTCGAAAAGAATAGGAATACCATATGAAAAATTAATACAAATGGATGATGAGGAAATAGAGGCTTATATAGAGCAAAAGACAGGAAAGAAAATAACTTGGCCAAAGGGTGCAAAGATTGATGGATTACCAATTAGAACAATGGAAGATATAGATAAAAAAATAGATGACTTTGAAAGATAAATTACAATTTAGTGATTTGTTAAATAAATAGTTAATAATGGTAAGGAGTATCTATATGGCTGGAGGAACTATAGAAATAGGTTTTTTATTTAATAAGATAGTAACAGATGATGTTATAGAAAACATAAAAAATAAAATTGAAAATACTTTTTCAAAAATAATGTATATAGATAAAAGTTCAAAAGATTATAATTATACAATGATAATTTTTTGTGTGCAATACAACGATTTAATTAAGGATAATATTAAAACAGAAAAAGAATATATTGATGAATTGCATAAAATGGAAGAAAAATTGATCTTGTTTGTAAAAAAATATATAAATGAATATCCAGTAGATTATATATTTATTGATACAAATTGTTCGTATAATGATAAATATTTATTAAAAGATGTTATAAATGAAAATATTTATACTATAGTTTGTTATTATACTAATAATAACTTCAATGTTAGATATGCCCCTTGGCTACTTGATGGATTAAGAGAAAGAAATAATTTATAAAACAATTAAAACAACAAATTACAATTTGAAAGTGAGACGATACTGTGAATAATCTGATTATTAGAGAAATAAGAAAAGATGAATATAAACTACTTGAAGATTTTTTATATGAAGCTATTTTTATTCCAGTTGGTGTTGAAAAGCCATCAAGAGATATTATTAAAAATAAAGAATTGCAAGTATATATCAAAGACTTTGGAACCAATAAGGATGATAATTGCCTTTTAGCAGAATATAATAAAAAAATAGTTGGTGCTTGCTGGACTAGAATTATGAACGATTATGGACATGTTGATAATGGTACTCCATCCTTGGCAATTTCTTTATATGAAGAATATAGAGGAAAGGGCATAGGAACTAAACTCATGAAAAGCATGTTGAAACTTTTAAAAGAGAAAGGTTATAAAAGGACATCTTTATCAGTTCAAAAAAGTAATTATGCAGTAAAAATGTATAAGAATATAGGTTTTAAAATCATTGATGAAACTGAAGCAGAATATATAATGACTTGTGATTTATAATTACAAATTGCAATTTGAAAGTGAGATGATACAATGGCTACAACAAAAGATTATAGAGATTTTGTGTTAGAACAATTAAGTTTATTAGATAATATTACTTGTAAATCAATGATGGGAGAATACCTACTTTATTACAATAATATTTTATTTGGTGGTATCTATGATGATAGATTACTTGTTAAGATAGTAGATAGCAATAAAAAATACGATATGCAAGAGTCTATACCTTATGATGGTTCTAAACCTATGTATTTAGTAGATGATATAGATAATCAAGAAACTTTAAAAGAAATAGTTATTGATACTTGCAAAGATTTACCAAATAAGAAATAATTATAAATTACAGTTTAGTGGTATGATATAAAAATAGTAATTTAACGAGCAGACTAGAAATAGTTTGATTTTTAAGGTATAATTAGAATACAAAGTTAAAAACACAGTTCTGGTTGGTAGTCCAGACATAATAATTTATATTATTATCAGTAACCTGCCTCCTAAGGTTGTCCGTTCTTTGTATATTTTTATAGGAGGTTAATTTGTATGAATAAGGTACAAATTAAATTGACAGTCTTATTTGATGGTGCTTTTTGGATTGGTGTTTTTGAAAGAGTAATTGATAGTAAATTAGAGGTTGCTAAAGTTACTTTTGGGGCAGAGCCAAAAGACATAGAAATATATAACTTTATCTTAAATAAATATCAATATTTAAAATTTAGTAATGGAATTTCTATAAAACAGAAAACACAAAAGGAAATAAATCCTAAACGAATGAAAAGATTTGTTAAAAAACAAGTTGATAAGTCATTAGGAACAAAATCACAACAGGCATTAAAACTTCAACAAGAACAAAATAAAATAAATCGTAAATCAGTATCTAAACAAAGAAAAGATGAACTTTTAAAACTAAAGTTTGAAATGAAGCAAAAGAAAAAACAACAAAAGCACAAAGGAAGATAAGACTTAAAGTATTTATTTTTTAAGTCCTTTTTAATTACAAATTACAATTTATGGAGGTGCTTATGATTCAATCAAATATAAAAAAGCAATTTTCTTGTGATAGAAATAAGTTGTGGGATATTATTACAGACAATTCTAATTATGAGTGGCGAAGTGATCTATCTAAAATAGAAATTATAGATGATACACATTTTGTTGAATATACTAAAAATAACTTTCCTACTTATTTTACTATAACTTCAAAAGAAAAACTAAAAGAATATAAATTTGATTTAGAAAACACTAATTTAAAAGGAAAATGGATTGGTATTTTTAAAGAACTTCCAAATGGTAATATTAAACTTGATTTTACTGAAGAAATAGAAGTAAATAGTTTTATTATGAAATTGTTGGCAAAGT